>CAZAJS010000008.1:0-29641 GCA_964485635.1 uncultured Francisellaceae bacterium | reverse complement strand
CTTTGCCCATAACCGGTAAAGATTTTGACCATGCCTCGTAACCCTTGATGTAGCGGAAAAGTCCAACGGGCCTCAACTGTGCCTCTTTGGAAACCACTTTCTAAATTATTTTGCAAATGCAACGTCCAAACATTATGATATTTTTTATAAGACACATATATCGCATAATGGCCTAAATAATGCTCGATGTCAGGATTATAGTCTTTGCCTTCCCCAACATTATGCACACGGATCCAAGGTTTGACTCGAATCAACCAATGTTGATTTGGTTGAAAAAGAAACCGAACAAAAATACGATTCCAACTGCGCTCTAAATCGCCTCCTAGACCATTTGATTGATGAACTAATCCCATTGCAACATTATTTAAATGAATCGAGTTTTGTTCTAATTGATACGCAAAAAAGCCACTGGGTTCATAATTGGTATCCCGAAAATAAGCGGTTTCATTATACCCTTGCCAAAAAGCATGTTGCGTATAAGCGCCATATAATGACCAGTTTGTTCCTAAGATATGTGACCAAATCTTTGCTTGCAATGAAATTTGAAAATTGATTTCAGTATGTAAATTTTTTAATCCATCAGGTCCTTGTAACGTTGAATTCCTAAGGCCTGTATAGTAAAAAGGTAATACATAGTTGGCTTTATAGGGTAAAAAAATCGAGCTTGATGTTGCACGAGTTCCAGCGTGGACCATATTGTTATGATGACTTTTTGATGATGCTACTTGTGTTGCATTCCCTATCAATGGGATAAGCCATGATAAAATAAACAATATTGGTACTTTTGATAAAGCCCGTGGCAGTTTTACCTGAAAACGATCATTCACGGTTAAGATCCTTGATGATCAATCATTTGATATTAAACCAGCAGCTTTTTGATCTAAATGCCATACACATTGGCCTGTTTCTGGTTGCACATAACGCGCTGGATAGTCAACTGCCACATTATTTGATAAGATTTTTTGCACCATTTTGGCTTTTGCCCGCCCTGAGACTAACATATCAATACGTTTTGCTTGATTAATCACAGCTAGCGTTAAGGTAACTCTTGATTGATTAGTTTCTGGGTGATAAGTCGCTTCAGCCCATTTTAAACTATCAATTGACACACCATGGGGAAAAATAGAAGCTACATGCCCATCAGCCCCCATTCCAAGCC
The DNA here is from genome assembly GCA_964485635.1 of uncultured Francisellaceae bacterium. Classification (GTDB taxonomy): domain Bacteria; phylum Pseudomonadota; class Gammaproteobacteria; order Francisellales; family Francisellaceae; genus CAZAJS01. Next base: position 28,482 of record CAZAJS010000008.1, on the reverse strand, counting down.
AAACCCAATCAAATATAGGAAAGCCATTTTGACTTAAGGGGATTGATTGCCGCATTTGTTGTACATAGTCAATTGCTGATTGTTCAGCGGGCCTTTCCACATTAAATGGATGCAAATGATTTAAATTAATATTCACATGATCAAACAAATACCGTTTTGCAGTTCCATAATTACTTTCTTCATGACGGTAAGAAACACAACGCTCATCAATCCACCAAAAATGCAAACGCGACCAATCAATATGATAACAAGCATCTGCTATTTTAATTGCCTCAAAAAGCCTTTTAGGCGTATTGCCACCTGATAATGCAATGTGGATTGTGGCTTGTTGACAATGGGAATAAGCGATTAATCGCTGGACCATATTATCAATGAGACTATTCATATCATTATAAACATTAATCTTCATGACAAACTTTCCTTGCCTGTTGTGAAATATTAAACTGGGATGACGGATTACGCCATTGGTGCTGATAATCAGCTAACATCGTATCAGATGCAGCCGGCCCAAAGCTACCACTTGGGTAAAATTCAAGTGCTTGTTGCCCTACTTTTTGAAAGTGTTGAACAATAGGATCAATAATATGCCAACAAGCTTCAACTGCATCATGGCGCGCAAACAATGTTCCATCCCCTTGTAATGCATCTAAAATTAAACGCTCATATGCCTCCGGCATTGTTTGCTGCGAAAAGGCATTATAAAAAAAGCCCATATCCACTTCATGTGTTTTAAAGCCTGCTCCTGGCTGTTTGACGGCAAATGTCAATTTAATTCCTTCATCAGGCTGAATCCGAATCACTAATTGATTTTGATAGCCAGAAACTTGTTGGACTTTAGAAAAAAATGGATGGGGCGTTTTTTTAAAATTAATAACAATTTCAGAAGCCCGACATGCTAGACGTTTACCAGTTCTTAAATAAAAAGGAACACCTTGCCATCGCCAGCTATCAACAAAAAGACGCATCGCAACAAAGGTCGGCGTGATCGAATCTGCTGCAACATTATCAGATTGACGATAGGCATTTTTATAATTTCCCTGAATACAACCTTCAATATATTGGCCAACGACCACATTTGATGCGATTTGCTTTGGATCGGTCCAACGTCGAATTGATTGTAATACTTTCAATGTCTCATTGCGAATTGAATAGGCATTAATTTTAGCAGGTGGCTCCATTGCTACAAGCGCTAATAGTTGTAGTAAATGGTTTTGGACCATATCTTTAAGTACACCATTTTGTTCATAATACGCCCCACGCGAACCAACCCCGAGAGATTCATTGGCATAAATTTGGATATTTTCAATATATTGGGCATTCCACAATGGCTCAAACATCGCATTGGCAAATCGTAATACTAATAAATTTTGCACTGTCTCTTTGCCAAGGTAATGGTCGATTCGAAACAATTGTGACTCTCGATAAAATTGCTTAAGGTGGCTATTTAAGCATTCTGCTGATGCTTGATCATGACCAAAAGGTTTTTCAATCACCAAACGTTTAAAGCCATGCTCCACCTGACGATTCAATCCAATTTGCGCTAGATATTGTGGAATCACATAATATAAATCCGGTGGTGTAGATAGATAAAATAAAATATTATCCTGTAATCCATGGGCTGCTTGTAATTCACGAATGCGCGCTTTCAATGTTTCATAGGCAAAACGATTCTCAACATCCATGGCATGGTAATAAATATCTTGGACCAATGCTTGTGCTTTTTCAGGCAATACTTGACAAACAAGTTGACGAAATGTGTGATGTTGCATTTCATCTCGTGCAACCCCCAGAATTTTATAATGAGGCAACAATCCTTGGGCATTTAAATGGCCAATAGCAGGAAGTAATTTTCGTTGTGTTAAATCCCCTGAAGCACCAAAAATAACAATCACACCGGTTGATTTAGCAAATTGATCCACCTTCGATCTCCTTTTATCAGGCTAAATAAGCAATATTGGCAATTTGCTCAAAACAATTTGCCACAAGTGCTAACAATGCTAATCGATTGGCACGAATTGAATCGTCCTCTGCCATGACCATAACATTTTGAAAAAAATCATCAACAGTCGGCTGTAGACTAGCTAAATATTGCAATGCAGAGGCATAATCCACCTGATTGACAAATTGTTTAACTTTTCCTATTGCTTCAGTCATTGTTTGATATAATTGTGTCTCAGCCGGTTGTTTAAATAAATCAGCATGAATCACGGCATCATCAATTGGTTGATCATATTTATTTAATAAATTGGATACACGCTTATTCATTTGTATTAAGTTTTGTGCTGCTGGATGTTGGAGAAACATCAAAACCGCCTGAATGCGTTGATCAAAGTCAGCAACATTATCTAATCCATTAGCATATACCGATGCAAAAATCTCGCTTTTAACACCAGCTTCTTTATATAATTGACGTAAACGTTCTGCAAAAAATGTCATTAAATCATCTCTCGGAAAGGCGATCCGATCACCATACTGCTTTGTTACCGTATCAATTAATGATGTTAATGATAAAGATAATGGTGTTTCTTTTAAAATACGTAGAACACCAATAGCTGCACGGCGTAATGCAAATGGATCTTTATTGCCTGTCGGAGCTTGCTTAATACCAAAAATTCCAACTAACGTATCCATTTTTTCAGCTAATGCTACACATTGTGCCACGGGTGTTTCAGGTAATCTACCGCCGGATTGTTTTGGCCAATATTGCTGTTGAATAGCTTGACATACTGGTTTAGCTTCACCACTGAGCTTGGCATAATACCCCCCCATAATGCCTTGTAAATGACTAAATTCAAAAACCATTTCTGTCATTAAATCAGCTTTAGATAAATAACCAGCACGTTTTGCTTGTTGAGCATTCGCACCGATATGATCCGCAATATGTTCTGCTATATGGGCAATTCGAACACAACGCTGATAAACACTGCCTAATTGTTGTTGAAAGGTAACGGATTTTAAAGCTTCTAAGAATCCTTCTAGTGGTTGTCTTTGGTCCTGTTGGTAGAAAAAGTTTGCATCTGATAAACGTGCTGACATAACTTTTTCATTGCCTTTAATAACCAAACTAGGTTGTTGACTTACAATGTTACTAACTGCAATAAAAGCATTCGTTAACTTTTGTTGTGATTGATCAATAATACCAAAACATTTTTGATGTGATTCCATCGCTGAAATTAACGCTTCTTGAGGCACTTTCAAAAAGTCTGAATTAAATTGGCATCGAATCGCTGTTGGCCACTCAACTAAGGCTGTGACTTCTTCAACAATCGCATCATTTAAAATAATAGTTTCATTTGAATGTGCCAAGGCTTCAGCTTGCGCTTGAATCATGGCTTTACGCTCAGACCAATCTGGAACCACATAACCTTGATTTTGTAAAATTTCAGGATAAATATCTGCCGTAGTTAGAGTGATCGGTTCTGGGGCATGTACACGATGCCCAAATGTCATTTGTCCACTCTGGCAACCAAAAAAAGTATGATCAATGACTTGTTGTCCTAACAATAACACAACCCAGTGAACCGGGCGAACAAATTCATACGTGCCTTCAGCCCAACGCATTGTTTTTTTGATAGGCAATTGTTTGACTGCATTTTCTAACAATGATCCGACAATCTCAACTGTGTCATGACCTGGTTGAGTTGCTTTATAACGTAAACGCAGGCCTTTAGAGTGTTTAAATTGTTCAAGCTGATCGACGGTTACACCACATGATTTAGCAAAACCAATCGCAGCAGGGGTCGGCTGTCCTTGCTGGTCAAATGCTTGGCCAACAAAGGGGCCTTCTTTTATGATATTTTGATCCGTTTGTTGTGTTGCTAAATCCGTCACCATTAAAGCTAAACGCCTTGGCGTTGCATATGTATGGACTTGTTGGTAATTTAAATGGTGCTCTTTGAGTTGTTGTTCAAAATGACTCGATAACTCTGCCATTAACCCCTTTAATTCACTTGCAGGTAACTCTTCTGTTCCTAATTCAAATAATAATGTTTGTCCCATATTGGCATTTACCTTCCTATTGCAATCACAAAATTATTTTAACCGATTTTAGGCATTAGAACCATCATTGTGATCCTAGAATTCGTTATATCAAGACAAAAAAACCAGCAATCGCTGGTTTAAGAGTATCATTGTTCAAGTCATTTCTATGAATGTGGTTCAATCGTATCTAAGGCCTCATGATTTTCAGGGCCATGTTCAGGAACGTTAATAAATTTATTTAACAATGGGCGAATGATCCACATCAATAATGCCACTCCTAAGACCACTAGACCAATCCAACCAAATACTTGCGTATAGCGCTCTAATGACATTGCCGTTGTCATATACACATCAGTTGGCACTGAGGTTAAACCTCCCACCTTAGCACCAATAGGCCCTGCAAGCATTGACGTTAAAAACCATACACCCATGACAAACCCTGAAAAAGCTGCTGGGCATAACTCTGCCACCATCGCTAAACCTAATCCAGAGACTAATAGTTCGCCAATGGCTTGTAGTGCATAAGAAAGCACAAGCCACCATGGACTAGACAAACCAACATCAAATGACCAGGCTGACATACCAACTGGGCTAGCCATCGTTGCTGTCCACCATGGTTGTGCTAAAACAATTGAACTTGTCCAACGTGCAAAAAATAAAGAAAGAAACGCCAAACCACAGAATGTCATGCCGATACAAAATTTTGTGGCATGCGTACTTTTAATACTTTTATAAAATATCGCTAACAACGGAGAAAACAAGACAATAAAAAATGGATTCAATACTTGATATTGCGCTGGGGACAACTGAAAGCCCAAAATATTATTATTGATATTGTTTTGTGCAAAAAATGTCAAAGAAGTTGGCATTTGATTATATAACACATAAAAAATGACCGCTTCAATCATTAAAATAAAAGCAATGAGCATTCGCGCTCTTGTTCCCGGCTTTTGTCGAAATGCTAAGAATAAAAAGTAAGTAAATCCTATTGCAACAACAATATAAACAAGAACAAAACATAGCATTGGATACTGCAATAAAATGCCAAATGCAACAACCGCAATGGCAGATAAGCAAATCACAACAAACAATTTGCTCCAATTTAACACTTTACGACCAGCATTTGTGGATAAGCCATCTAATAAACGATAAAAAATAGTAAAATTTAACAGTCCTAAAAATAAGCCTGCCGCACAAATCCAAAAAGCTGCATGCCAACCATAAACTTCTGAAACAGCAGGCGTAATAGACATTGACACAAAAGAGCCCACATTAATCGCCATGTAATACATCGTCATGGCACCATCAAGACGTGGGTCGCCTTTTTTAAACATTTTAGAAATTAATGAAGATGGATTTGCTTTAAACAAGGCATTACCAACAATAATTCCTCCTAACGCAAAATAAACAGTTTTATGATCGGCTAATGCTAAAGCAATATAACTTAATAACAAAACAACGGTGCCTAATATCACCGTTCTTTTTGCCCCTAAAACATTATCTCCAATAAAACCACCAATCCAAACAAAACCAAAGACAAACGCTGAAAAAGCCCCAAAAATATACATAGATTCTTTTTCACTAAAGCCTAACTGTTGAACAAAGTACAAAGCAATAATGGCTTGAACACCGTAATAACCAAAACGCTCCCAAAGCTCAACACCCCAGACGACCCAAAAAGGTTTTGATAGTCCCATTGAATTTGTTTCTATCTTTTGATTCATAATCATCCACCACATTCATTCACTTCATTTTTTAATTTAGCGAATTGTGATAAGGAATGCAATAGTAGAAAAAACTTAAATTAGAATATTTAACAGAAAATAAAGGCTTATTTAACATTTAATATGATTTTCTAGATAACATCCTGTAAATCAATATTTAATGCATCGGCAACACCTTGACCATAAGCAGGATCCGCTTGATAGCAATTATAAATATGCCGTTGTTGAACCGTTAAATCTACATCCTGCATTTCTGCTGCTGTTGTTTGAAATAAGCGCTGTTGTTCGGCTGATGACATTAAACGAAATAAATCTCCCGGTTGCTGATAGTAATCAGCATCATCTTGACGAAAATCCCAATGCCCAGCAGCACCTTCTAAATCTAATGCCGGTTCACTCACGTGTTGCTGTGTTTGCCATAAATCTAGGCCATTGGGCTCATAACCTTTTGTACTGCCTTGGTTGCCATCTACTCGCATACTGCCGTCACGATGAAAGCTATTAACAGGGCAAACGGGCTGATTCACTGGAATTTGATGATGATTCACGCCTAGCCGATAACGTTGCGCATCCCCATATGAAAACAAACGCCCTTGTAGCATTTTATCCGGAGAAAAACCAATTCCTGGTACAATTGCAGCTGGATTAAATGCTGCTTGCTCAACTTCGGCATGATAATTATCTGGATTTTGATTTAATTCAAGCACACCAACTTCTATCAATGGATAGTCTTTATGAGGCCACACTTTTGTTAAGTCAAACGGATGAATATGGTAATCATTTGCCTCTTTTTCTGGCATAATTTGAACTTTTAAGCGCCAGCGTGGATATGCTTTGCGCTCAATGGCTTCAAACAAATCACGTTGATGACTTTCTCGATCTTTTGCAATTACTTGTTCAGCTTGTTGATTTGTTAAGTTTTCAATGCCTTGCTCGCTTTTAAAGTGGAATTTAACCCAATAACGCTCATTGTCATGATTAATAAAACTAAACGTATGACTACCAAATCCATGCATATGCCGATAACTTTTTGGAATCCCTCTATCACTCATAACAATGGTGATTTGATGCAAGGCTTCTGGTAGTAATGTCCAAAAATCCCAATTATTTTGCGCACTTCGCATATTTGTTTTTGGATCTCGCTTAACAGCGTGATTTAAATCTGGAAATTTAAGTGGATCCCGTAAAAAAAACACGGGCGTATTATTTCCAACTAAGTCCCAATTCCCTTCTTGGGTATAAAATTTAACTGCAAAGCCTCGAATATCGCGCTCTGCATCTGCTGCTCCACGCTCACCTGCCACTGTTGAAAAGCGCATAAAACACGGGGTTTGTTGACCTACCTTTGAAAATAATGCGGCTTTTGTATACTGGCTAATATCATTGGTAACGGTGAATGTCCCATAGGCCCCAGAACCTTTCGCGTGCATACGTCGTTCAGGAATCACTTCTCGATCAAAATGAGCTAGTTTTTCTAAAAACCAAATATCTTGCATCAATAAAGGGCCTCGTGGCCCGGCTGTCATTGAATTTTGGTTATCGGCAACCGGACATCCTGTCACATGCGTTAATGGTTGATTCTTTGGTGTGTCTTGAGACATTATTCGCTCCTTATGCGTTCATAAAACACTCTTTGAAATGTCGTATTTTACGTCACAGGTGCTGAAAAAAACAGACAGGTGCTGAAAAAAACAGACAGGTGCTTATCAATAGCAATTGCCGAATAAGTCGATAAAAAATTATGAAAAACAAAAAATATATTAGATCAAAATGGTGCTCGCTACTGGACTCGAACCAGTGACCCCTACCATGTCAAGGTAGTACTCTAACCAAAACTGAGCTAAGCGAGCGTAGTTTTTATTATAAGAAAAACATTTAAAAATGCAAGCCTATTTTACAAGAAAAATCATGTTTATGCAGTTTGAACTCGTGGTTTTAATGCACCTGTCAAATATTGCTGATGCATTTTTTCTAATGCCATTGGTTTAATTTTGCTTGCTTGGCCAGCTGAACCAAATGCTTGAAAACGTGCTTTACAAATTTCAGACATGGCTTCTTTGGCCACTATATTATATTTACGCGGGTCAAACTGTGCTGGATTTTGTGCTAAAAAGCGTCGAACCGCCCCTGTTGCAGCAAGGCGTAAATCCGTATCAATATTGACTTTTCGAACGCCATGCTGAATGGCTTCTTGAATTTCAGAAACTGGAACACCATAAGTTTCTGGAATTTGGCCACCATAATCATTAATAATGCTTAACCAATCTTGTGGTACTGATGAAGCTCCATGCATGACTAAATGTGTATCAGGTAAACGGGCGTGAATTTTTTTAACTTGCTCAATAGCTAAAATCTCACCTGTTGGTGGCTGTGTAAACTTATATGCTCCATGGCTGGTCCCGATTGCAATTGCTAAGGCATCTACTTGAGTCTCTTGTACAAATGCAGCCGCTTCTTCTGGATCTGTTAGAAGTTGATCACGAGACAATGTTCCATCAGCTCCAACACCATCTTCTTTATCTGCTTTTCCTGTTTCTAACGACCCTAAGCAACCAAGTTCCCCTTCAACAGAAACACCACAAGCATGTGCCATTTCAACGGCCTTTTGCGTTACCTGAACATTATAGTCATAATCCGCTGGCGTTTTACCATCAGATTTTAAAGACCCATCCATCATCACTGATGAAAAACCTAGTTGGATTGCCTGCTGACAAATTGCCGGAGAGGTTCCATGATCTTGGTGCATACATACAGGAATATGTGGATATTCTGCTAATGCAGCTTGAACTAAATGCTGAATAAAATTAGCACCAGCATATTTTCGTGCACCTGCAGAAGCTTGTAAAATAACCGGTGAATTAACGGCATTTGCCGCTTCCATAACTGCCCGTACTTGTTCTAAGTTATTAACATTAAATGCTGGAATTCCATATCGGTTTTCTGCAGCATGATCTAATAATTGACGCAATGAAACTAAAGCCATTATGCTCTCCTTTAAATTAATTTATACGACATTACCTGCTTGAATCACTTTGATTTTATTCGTTCCGCCATGAATGCCCATATGGTCACCACTTGTTAAAATCATCGCATCACCTTGTTCAACCACTTGTCTTTTTTCTAAAACACGAGCTGCTTCTCGATTTACATAAAAACGTGGCATACCTGTTGAGTCAAACTTTAACGGTATCACACCTCGAAACAATGTCATTTTACCTAATGTATCGCGATTTCTAGATAGTCCATAAATCGGTAAATTTGTATTTAAACGTGACATCCATAAAGGGGTTGATCCTGATTCGGTTAAACAAATAATAGCACTGACATCAATATGGTTAGCTAACTGAATTGCAGCCACGGCAATAGCCTTGTCCATGCGCTTGTAACGACGGTCAACATTTCCTTTAACAGCAATATTTTCTGCTTTTGACTCGGCAGCTTGACAAATACGTGACATTGCAGCAACTGTTTCAACCGGATAATCCCCTACTGCTGATTCAGCTGAAAGCATAACAACATCAGTCCCATCAAAAACAGCATTAGCCACATCTGAGGCTTCTGCACGGGTAGGTGATGCATTATGAATCATCGACTCCATCATTTGCGTAGCAGTAATACAAACACGGTCTAGTTCGCGAGTCCGTTGAATAATCATTTTTTGAATCGCTGGAACATTTTCATCTCCGACTTCCACGGCTAAATCACCACGGGCAACCATTACAGCATCCGAAGCCTTAATGATATTATCAATATTTTCTACAGCCTCAATACGTTCAATTTTTGCAACGACCCCTGCTGTTGATCCAGCTTCCTTTAACAATTCACGTGCTAGTTCAATATCTTGTGCATCTCGAGGAAAAGACACAGCAACATAATCTACGTTTAAGTTTGCCGCAATTTTAATATCTTGTTTGTCTTTTTCAGTTAACGCTGGTGCTGATAAGCCGCCACCTTTTTTATTAATGCCTTTGTTATTAGACAAAATGCCTGCTGTGGTGACTTGACAATGAATTTTACCACCCTCAACTGATGCAACCTGCAAAACAATTTTACCATCATCTAATAGTAAGATATCCCCTGCAGTCACATCGGATGGTAAGTCTTTATAATCAATACCCACTTGTGTTTGATCACCCGCATCAACGTCTAATTCCGCATCAAGTGTAAATGTTTGATCTTTTGATAACTCGATTTGACCCTCTTGAAATCGGGATATACGAATCTTAGGACCTTGTAAATCACCTAAAATTCCTAAATAAACCCCATTCTCACGTCCAACTTCTCGAACCATTTGCACACGTTGCCGATGTTCATCGGCCCCACCATGAGAAAAATTACATCGGACAGCATTTAAACCAGCTTTAACCATAGCTGTTAATGTTGCCTTATCATTACTTGCCGGACCCATTGTTGCTAAAATTTTTGTTCGCTTCATGCGTTTTTAGACTCCATTGTTTGATAGCGTTGATTCAAAATCGCAATTGCTGGTAAACGCTTACCTTCTAAAAACTCTAAAAAAGCACCGCCAGCTGTTGAAATATAATCAATACGATTGACCAAATCAAAACGTTCAATGGCAGCAACCGTATCGCCTCCACCAGCCACCGTTAAACCAGCGGATGCCGCAATTGCTTGGCCAACAGCTTTTGTCCCTTCAGCAAAATTTTCAAATTCAAACACACCAAGAGGCCCATTCCAAACAATACTGTTCATATCTCCTAACGCGTGTGCATACATTTGCTGCGTGGTTGGGCCAACATCTAAGATCATTTCATCTGGCTGAACACTTTCAACTGCGCGAATTGTGGATTGTTGATCATCAAATGTTTTTGCAACACGAACATCAACAGGTAAAGGTAAATTCACTCCATTGTCTTCAGCTATTTGTAACAGTTCAGCAGCTTTTGAAATCAAATCTTTTTCACATAAAGAATCACCAATATCATAGCCTTTAGCAGCTAAAAAGGTATTCGCAATCCCACCCCCAATAATTAGCAGATCCACTTTATGTAACAAGTTAGTTAATACACCTAGCTTACTCGACACCTTAGCGCCACCGACAATGGCAGCTAATGGGCGCTTAGGATTTTCACAAGCACTTGTTAAGGCTTTAATCTCTTTTTGAAATAACATCCCTGCACAGGCAATCGGGGCAAACTCAGCAACCCCATAAGTAGAAGCATGCGCCCGATGTGCCGTTGCAAAAGCATCCATTACAAAGACATCACAAAGACTTGCCATTTTTTTTGACAGGCCTTCATTATTATCTTTTTCCCCTTTATTAAATCGGACATTTTCTAATAAAACAACCTGCCCTGGGGCGATAGCAACATCACTTAACCAATCATCAATTAACTCAACAGATTGACCTAATTTTTCACTTAAACATTCTGCGACCGGTGCTAATGAGTATTGTTGATCATATACGCCTTCGGTTGGTCGGCCTAAATGCGACATAACCATGACTTTTGCATTTTGGCTAACCGCATACCGGATTGTTTCTAGTGCTGCGTCGATACGCGCTTGACTCGTGACATGGCCCTCTTTTAATGGAACATTTAAATCAGCACGAATCATGACTGATTTTTCAGCAATATCAACGTCGGTAATTGTTAAAAAATCCATAACTTACTCCATTTAATTGACAGATAATCATCTTTCAATTATTTTTGCATCCATTTAGCGGCTGTCGCGAGCATTTGATTTGAAAAGCCCCATTCATTATCATACCAAGCCAACACTTTGACTAAACGTTGTCCAATAACACGGGTTTGTGTTGCATCAAAAATGCTTGGTCTTGGGTCATGATTAAAATCAACAGACACAAGTGGGGCTTGATTATAACCTAGAATTCCTTTTAGCTGGTGTTTTGATGCGGATTCAATAGCCTGATTAATTTGATCAACTGTCGCATCAGTTGCTAGTGTGACGGTTAAATCGACAACTGATACATTAATCGTCGGCACCCGCATAGCAAAACCATCTAATTTACCATTTAATTGAGGGAGCACTAAGCCAACAGCTGCCGCTGCACCCGTTTTTGTTGGAATAATAGAATGTCCACCAGCTCTGGCACGACGAATATCTTTATGCGCTGCATCAACAATATTTTGATCATTAGTATAAGCATGGACCGTTGTCATCAATCCATGTTCGATTCCGAACGCGTCTTCTAGCACTTTAGCAACGGGAGCCAAACAGTTGGTTGTGCAAGAAGCATTAGAAACAACACTCATTTGTGATGTTAAAACTGTATCATTAACCCCATTAACGACAGTCGCATCAACGTCAGATCCGCCTGGGGCTGATATTAATACTTTTTTAGCACCGGCTTGTAGATGTGCTTGGCTTTTTTCTTTAGAACAAAACATGCCAGTGCATTCAAAAACCACATCCACATCTAATTGACCCCATGGTAATTGTTTAGGGTCACGCTCGGCATATAAAGCAATCGGGTGTTGATCAACATACATTTGATCATTTTCAACTGTTACCTGTGATCCAAAACGCCCATGCGTTGTGTCATACTGAAGCAAATGTGCATTCATTTCAGCAGAGGTTAAATCATTAATCGCAACCACTTGAAATTCATTTGTTAACCCTTGCTCATGAATCGCCCGTAATACACAACGTCCAATACGTCCAAACCCATTAATTGCAATGCGAATTGCCATAATTTATTCTCCTTTTTTATTACCAATTATTTGTTGAACACGACTTACGATTGCTTCAACCGTTAAGCCATAGTGTTGATATAATATCTCTGCCGGCGCCGATGCTCCGAAATGATCTAATCCAATCACATCACCACCTACTTTTGGCATCCATCGATACCATAAATCCGGTTGACTTGCCTCTACAAACAAAGCTGGAATCTCTTGACGAATGACTTGCGCCTGCCAACTGGGTGCTTGTTGTTGAAACTGTTCAACACAAGGCATCGATACAACATTCACCTTCGTTTTTTGTTCAGCTAACACGGCTGCAGCTTGCTCAATTAAATGAACCTCTGATCCCGTTGCTACTAACGTGATAACAGCTTGATCATGACTTACTAATAAATAACCACCTTTATCGATATGTGGCACTTGGTTTGCTTCTAATGATAAAGCAGGAAGACTTTGACGCGAAAGGGCTAACACAGTAGGATGGTGCTTAGATAATAATGCTTGTTGCCAAGCAATTGCTGTTTCCACACCATCTGCTGGGCGCCATACAAATAAGTTCGGTATTAAACGCAAACTCGGCAAGTGCTCAATAGGTTGATGCGTTGGGCCATCTTCACCTAGCCCAATGGAATCATGTGTTAATACATAGATCACTGGCAGACGCATTAATGCACTCATACGAATCGCATTACGTGCATAATCACTAAATACTAAAAAGGTCCCACCATAAGGTTTAAAGCCTTGATGTAATGCCATTCCATTCAGAATGCCCGCCATTCCAAACTCACGAACACCATACGATAAATAATTGCCTTGATCAGAGTAATTCCGCCAATCTCCTTGTGTCCAATCTGTATTATTTGATCCTGTTAAGTCAGCTGATCCTCCAAATAAAGACGGCATTTCTGGAGCAATGTTTTGCAATACTTGCTGTGACCATTTGCGTGTTGCTTTTGCTGTTGGTTGGTCAATACAATGCTGTGTCAATTGATAAATTAATGTATCAACGTTTTCTGACATATGCCCTTCCATGCGTTGACACAAAGCTTGATAAGCTTCTGGATATTTCTTTGCATAAGCATCACATACTTTTTGCCATTGCATTTGTGCTGCTTGACCTTGCTGGCGATGATCCCACTGTTTTGTGATTGCGTCTGGCAACTCAAATGGTGGATATGGCCAATCAAGATGTTTGCGCATTGCTGCAACTTCTTGTTGACCCAAAGGGGCGCCATGTGTTGAAGCTGATCCTGCTTTATTTGGGGCACCAGCGCCAATTGTCGTTTTACAGCAAATTAATGTTGGTTGATCTTGATGTGCTTTCGCATGATGAATCGCTTGATCAATTGCATGATAATCATGCCCATCAACATCTTGAATAACGTGCCAGCCATACGCTCGGTAACGGGCTGGGATATCTTCTGTAAACCACCCTTGCGTATTTCCATCAATAGAAATTTGGTTATCATCCCAAAATACGATTAATTTACCTAGCTCCAAGGTCCCAGCTAATGCTGAAACTTCATGAGAAATGCCTTCCATCAAACAACCATCACCAACAAAAGCATAAGTATGATGATTAAAAATAGTCAAATTAGAATCATTATAATGACTCGCAAGCAACTGCTCGGCTAAAGCCATACCTACAGCATTCGCTAACCCTTGGCCCAATGGTCCCGTGGTAGTTTCAACCCCCGAGGTTTCATGCCATTCAGGATGGCCTGGGGTTTGTGACCCCCATTGTCGAAATGATTTTAATTGTTCCATTGACAAATCATAACCGGTTAAATGTAATAACGCATATAACAGCATTGAGCCATGACCATTTGACAGTACAAATCGATCCCGGTCCCACCAACAAGGGTCTGTTGGATTAAATTTTAAATGTTTTTTCCATAAAACAGTGGCAATATCTGCCATTCCTAATGGCATCCCTGGATGACCTGATTGAGATTTTTCAATGGCATCAGCAGATAAAAAACGAATGGTATTTGCGAGTTGTTGCATTGACATGATTGAATCAATTTATATTATTGATAGGCTTATTTTAGCAGAATTTTATTATATTGTCAGATGTTTCACGGTTGCCATCTTTTTTTAATTGTTTTAAAGGAAACAGGTTGGTAATTAACGGCTTCACAGCTGACATTGAAATAGCGGGGATCTTGAATATTGTGTCGATGTGTATGACCATGAATATTATAACGCCCCATTAATGCTTCTGAGTGAATTGGTGCATGCGATAGCCAACAATCTTGATATTTGACGAATCCATCTAAACTTGCAACAACGGCCTGATAATCTTGACAAGCCAAATCATGATTGCCTAATACTAAATTGATTTGTTTGCAATGTTGTTTAATAAGATTTAAATAGGCTAAAGCTGATCGGTCATAACAGATATCACCCAACAGCCACAATATATCTTGCTGGCCAATTGTTTTAAGAATCTGCTGAACAATATAATCATTATGCGCTTGTATTGTTTGAAATTGATCGCGGTATTTTAAAATACCTTGATGGTTTAAATGTAAATCTGATAAAAAGTATACTTGCCCCATCATTCGTGCTCCTTATTATCAAAAAATCTTATCATTTGAATCAACTCATTTACCGTTCTGCTGAATGAATGACTTGTTCAGAAGGTTTTTTGATATTTTCTTTTATACTGTCATCTAAATGATACCGTTTTTTAAACAATGCCATAAATTGTTGCCGGGCAGAAACTAAATCAGTTGATAGGCTCCGGACTAAATTATGTGTTTGTTCTAATTTTGCTCTTGCTGAATGATCTTTTGTAATAGACGTTAAATTAGCCATAACTGATGATTCAATCGCATTGACAATCATCGGCTGTTTGAAATTAACCAATTTTTTTAATTTTTCAAGCACAATTAAGGCTAGCTGTTTAAGGCCATCTGCATCATCAAAATGGACTTTTTCCATGAAGTGCTCATGAAGCTGACTCGTTAAAGTGACTTTATCTTGATCGTGTAACATCACATACGCTAAACGAATATCAAGTGCTTTTTCAAATTTTTTAGTTGAAAATCTTTTTGCTAAATAGCTCCAATAGCTTTGCACACGAGACAATAATCGGTAATCATAGTCAATTTGCTGTGATAGTTTATCAAAAGCAAAAACAATGCGGCGAATTGCTTTTTGCTTTTGCCGTGCAAACATCCCTTTTGACAATACTTGCGCCGATTGTTTCATTGTTTGTAAATTATCTTGCAGATTTGAAAAATCTTCATCTAAAGGGGGTAATTCAATGGCTGTTGTTTTTCCTGTTACTTTTGTTAATTGCTTAATCAAACCATATGCTTGAAAATGTTGTAATCGAATTTGTTCTCTCAGATGCTCAATTCTGTGAAAAGTCCAGTTAATTTGCCGATTTCGCCGAAAACGAATAGTTGGGATAAAATAAGGGATTTTACGCCCAGCTAATAGCTCAATCAATAAAACAATTAACGCTCGGCTATCTTCTAAGGAAAAAGCATGAATATTTCCACCACTATTTAATAATTTTGATAAAAAACCGGTTTCTCGAACCATTCCTTTTCGAATATCTGGTGATTGTCCTTCTAATCGTTGACATGCTAATTGACGCAATGTCTCTGAAACATGAGTATTTTGGTTAACTTGATTTTTAGCCATTTGAACCTGTGGATCTAATAAATAATGAACATAAACGCCATTTTGACGACACAATTCCACCTGTTTAACGGCTTGCGCTGAGGTTTCATCAAAAATCAAATGAAACGCATAATGCATTTCATCAACCGTTGCATGAGACTTTGATAATAAATAAGTCGCTAGTCTTTGTTGCCGCTGGGCAACAGTCAAATGCGATAAACCATGATTAAATGCATAAATCATATAAGCATAACAAGCATCAAAAACTTCTAAATAATTTGACTCTAGTTGATCCTTTTTCCGTGCATGCCAAGAATCAGAAATAATGCGTGATAATAATCCAAATAACCCCACAACCGCGACATAAACAGAAAAATACAGCAATGTGGCTAGAGGCGGCATATCTCCTCCATGACCAACAAAATAACCAATGACAATTGCAATGACCGTCACAGGACCAGCTGTCCATAATAACGACAGTAACGCACTTTTAATACGATTTGATCGCACTGAATAGATCAAATCATTCATAAATGATTGACGAACAGCCGTCTGTTGACCTGGTCGAGTCGATTCAGACATGAAACACTTGGATTTTGACTAAAACTGCATAAACTTTATCATGATTAATTCAAAAATTCACGTAATGTTTGGATTTTCTTGACTTTTTCTTTAGGTGTTACCTTAATACGACTTTTCGTATTCGCCATGCTTAATGATTCGGATGATAACCAATCTATTTCAGATAAGGTGATACACGTATACCCATGCATAATATCTACGGGCAAATAATTGCCTTGAACCGCTACTGCCCCATGATATTTAAAATATAGGCGTTTTTTATTGAGATCTTTTAAGACACACCAAGGTGTGACGCCAGGTAACAACGGTGGTAATAAACAGGTATTAATTAAATAATTAGCATTAAATAGTGCTTCATTACGCGTTTTTGGACTTGGCAATATTTTTTGTAATGCACTCGCACGTTGAAATCGTTGGACCGGGCCATACCCGCCTGGAATCGTACCAGGTGCATAAAGTTGTTCCATTAGTGATAATTGAGAATCCCTAGGTACATTCATGTCTGTTAATTGATCAAAGCTTGCATCAGTGATAATTGAACCCACCGAATAATACAAACAAACACCATTTTTTTGGCTCATTTGGATCAGCAAACTGTCGCCTTGTTCATCTCGGACTAATATTTGTATTGGCATTTGGTTGATATAATGTCTATGCCCAACATGAACCGCTGAGTCAATGATGCTGACATTTTTTAATGCTTCAGCGACTTGTGCTACATTATCAAACATCCCTAACAGATAACTTGGCACATCATAAACACTAATCACTGGTCGATTCAGCTGATTGGGTTCCACAGGAATCATGGCATCTGCATGGTGAAGTACACTGACGGATAGCCCATGTGTATTAATACCATCCATAATTTTTGCTGTGTCAAACAAACTTCGTCCAAAAAAACCATATTGATTTTCCCATGAGACCAATTTTTCTAATTCAATTGTCTCTGGCATACCAACAGGGTCTGTTGTATTGTGTCGGCCAATATATCCAAAATGAAAATTTTGACTGATATCGAACGAAAACCCTGTGCAACGTGCTTCAATTGCATAAGCAGAGTTTTCTAACCAAATACTAGTACACATATTACGCCTCTTTCATATTTGATAGTTGTTGCATATAATGCCCATCATTTACTTGTTCAACTCTTGACCTGTATTGACAATTTTTGGTGTCAATTGATAAATCGTTCTGATTTGATCAATCATTAAGTCAAGATAAGCCACCACAGGACCTGATAAATGCTGAGCAATCCATTGTCTATCCTCTTGTAGCACATGTCGATCGACAAGTTGTACAGATTGACTAATCCGACCAAAAACTTGTGTAATGACAAACTGATGTTTTGGGTAATAGTGACACAACCATTGATAATAAGAAAATGATTGATGGTAAGCAATAATACATTGCTCAAATGCTTCTAAAACTAACAAATAATGCTGATGTGTTTTGACTTTTTTCTGGCCTATCTCATATTTTAATTCTGGCACTTCAAGCATTAAAGTATAAATATGACGGCGCATTTGATAAATATGACGCATATAAGACTGATCTTGCATCAAGGTTTGCGTTTGGGTTTTTAATAAGAGTTTAAGTTGTTTTTGAATTTGATCAATTTTAGATTCAAACTCATATCGATAACGCCGAGGCGGACAAAATAATGTAACACTAAACATCAATAAAATACCCACCAAGGTTTCATAAATCCGCAATCCATAAAGGGTCATATTCCAATCTTTAACTAATGAAAATAATAATACGACCAAACAGCTTAAAAAGAATAATCCCCAACTTAATACTTGCGTTAAATAGTAAATTGACAACACAATTAAAAGTAACAAAGTTGCCATTGTCCAATACAAATGACCTTTTAAAAAAACATAAAAAATAATCGTCATCACACCACAGCCAACAATAGCCATGGCACCTCTAACCCATGTTTGCTCAATCACATCTTTCCAGTAAACGCCTTGATTCACAGAAAGCAATGCAATAATAGCCCAATAACTATAATGCCCTAACCATGGTGTTTGCTGTAATAAGAATAAAAAACTTAATGCGACTAAAGCACGAAAACCGGCTCGTTGTGATGACTGATATTCAGATAAATCGTTATAGAGCATTAAGTAATACTCCCTTTGTATCAAAAATACGCTTAACAACCGTTAAAAATTGTCGATTGATATGACAACAAGCTAACAAGTCTTTATAATCAATTGGATGGTATTGTGCTTGTTGAAGTACCTTTTGTTGATTTACATAAAATTGTTGTTCTAAATATTGCCAATCCACAGGATCTAAGCCACTTGGCCGAATAATCCGCGTAATAAAAGCCTGAAATAATTCAACTGTCCCATAATGGGATTTTAATAAACTAACGCGATGCGCTTGCCACTGTTGCAATAAATCACCACACTGAATCATAGCTTCACATAAACGCTGCCATTGTTGACATAACAGCTGATCACTGATTTGTTGACTTCCTTGATCATACAATTGACTCACTGAATACCGCCAACGATGAATTTGTTGGGACAAACCTGTCGTATTTTTTTTCATTAACATGTAATCAATCATCGTCAGATGAAATCGCCAACATTGACCTATTAACTTTTTCAATGCACTTTGATATTGCCAAGGTGTTAACCATGAGCATCGAAATAACCGATCCATGATGAAGGCTAATATTAAAATAGCGGGGATAACCATAACGACTTGAAATAATGTCACAGGAATAGCGAAAACTGCTAAAACCAACCCAATTAGATTTAAAAAAGGGTACGTTTTAAAAAGCCCACCTTGCCGTCCTAAAAAAGCATTCACAAATGCTAAAATCAAAAAAATGCCATATATCATCCAATTTTGATTCAACCATAATAAGCAAGCCGCTAAACATAACATCACAATAAACGTCAATGCATGTAGCCAAAGTAAAATAAATTTATGTTTTACTGGCGATTTAGTGGTAAAAAAACTAACAGTTACCACAAAAAAAGTCGGCCACATAATCAAAGAAAAATGGTACCCCCAAATCAAATGAATCAAGGTCCAATAAACAAGCAATAGCATCGTAACAGTGATGGCTTGCCATAGAATAAAGCGCCGCGGATTTGTCATTAAATACTGTTTAATCAAATGGCGCAATCGTGGGTCTCCTTATTTCAATAAAAAGGCCGCCGTTAAGATGTATAACGCATATGAGGAAATAAAATAACATCTCGGATAGAAGGCGAATCTGTCAAGTACATGACTAATCGGTCAATACCGATGCCCTCTCCCGCCGTTGGAGGAAGTCCATATTCTAAAGCTTCAATATAATCCGCATCATAATACATCGCCTCTTGGTCTCCAGCATTCTTTGCAGCAACTTGTTGCTGAAAGCGGTCTGCTTGATCTTGAGGATCATTTAACTCAGAAAATCCATTAGCAATTTCTCGCCCCCCAATAAAAAACTCAAATCGATCTGTTACGGATGGATCTTGATCATTCCGCCGTGCTAATGGAGACACTTCAGAAGGATATTGCGTAATAAAAATGGGGCCCTTCAAATAAGGTTCAACAGTAGCTTCAAAAATTTCTGTTTGGACTTTTCCGAGCCCGGCATGTTGATCAACTTTTAATCCAAGCGATTGAGCCACTTGTTTAGCAGAAGCTAAATCCTGAATATCTCGTGGCTCAATTGTTTCATTATAATGCACAATGGCATCAAACAGACTCATCCGCTCAAAAGGGCCTGAAAAATCATATTCATCCCCTTGATAGGTTAATTTAGGCTCGCCAAATAAGTGGACAACCAATTGAGTAATCATATCCTCTGTCAAATTCATCAAATCTTGGTAATCGGTATAGGCTTGATAGAATTCTAACATGGTAAACTCAGGATTATGACGCGAAGAGACGCCTTCATTACGAAAGTTCCGATTAATTTCAAATACCTGCTCAAAACCACCCACAACAAGACGTTTTAAATATAACTCCGGCGCGATTCGCAAATAAAGAGGCATATCAAGCGCATTATGATAGGTTTCAAATGGCTTGGCTGTCGCGCCACCTGGAATTGGCTGCATCATCGGTGTTTCTACTTCCATGAATTTTTTATCGACAAAATACTGGCGTATAAAATTCAAAGTTTGTGACCGAACCTGAAAAACATGACGACTATGATCATTGGTCATTAAGTCAACATAACGTTGTCGATAGCGAGATTCGGTATCATGTAATCCATGATACTTGTCGGGCAATGGTCGTAATGATTTTGTTAATAAATCCGCTTGTGATGCATAAATTGAGAGCTCACCGGTATTGGTTTTAAACAGCACACCAGCCACTCCAATGATATCGCCAAGGTCTAAAACCTCAATCAGTTGTTTATAATGCCCTTCCGGTAAATCATTTTTTCGCAAATAAATTTGAATTTGCCCGGACATATCTTGCAATGTCACAAAGGCAGCTTTTCCCATGACGCGTTTTAATACAATACGCCCTGCTAAATGATACGTTGTTTTGTTTTCAGCACTTGCTAGCTGCTCTTTGCTCCAATCATCAAATCTTTTTTTTAGACAAGCCGCAACGACATCACGACGAAAGTCATTTCGATACGCTAGCCCATTATTATCTTGGGTAAATTGTGCTAATTTTTCTTTACGTACTTGAATTTGCTGATTTTCATCAAGCGGCGTCTGTGAGTGTGATGTATTTTGATTCATTGCGTCCTCTACTTAGATTTCTTGTCTTTTATTTTTTTGTTTTTATTGCTTGTAGCATTTGCTGATTCTGCAAAAGCATTAATTGATTTTGCTTGGCTTGTAAATAATTAGCATACAACATTTCATTTTGATAATCAGTCAAATCATCTTGTTTTGATTCAACCCGCTTAACGGCCTGATCTACTTTTTGCCCTAATTGAACGACTAACTGAGCAATTTGATCTGACGTTGTTGCCGTTTTTTTCGCTTTACGTTGAGCATTTGTTGTATTATCTGTATTCGATGCCTGAGCTTTTACTGTATCAGAAGTCTGTTGAATGGCATTGGTTTTATCAAGTTGCTGTTGCAATGATAAATCATCTTGGCCATCAGATAAAACTTGTATCCCTAGAGCCTGAGACATAAGACCAAATATCATACTTGATAAAAATATCATTTTTATCAAGTATGATTGAATGTTTGATTTATTTTGTACCATAGATGATATCATATTTAGACTGATCTAGATGATAGTTTACACGTTCTATAAAAGGCATGCTACCTTTTCATCAACACAAATAATTTTTTAATAAGATGATGATATATATTGGTTTAGAAGTAAGTGGCAAGCATTAAGGTAGCTAAATTAGTATATCGCTCCTTTTGACCTGGTTCATCATGCAAGCCTAAATAGCCATATTCGAGTGAAACTTTAAAATTATCGTTAAATACATTACGTGAGGCGCTAATCAAAAACTCATCTTGAGCCCCTAATGTTGCCCAACCTTTTGAAGGATCATGCGCATCTAACCCCATTGGTAAACGTTCTGTATTGTACGCATGTCCGTATGTGATACCAAAATGTGTTGGGCGCCCTTTAATCACAGGGGTAACATTACCTGAAACATACCACGCACCGGCACGTTCATTGTTTGTGGCTTGTGATGTTTGGGTTGTTGTGGCACCACCGATGCCCAAACCATAATTTAACTGGTCACTATAGTGGTAACCGATTTGTCCGTCAAAATTAATGACCCCGTTACGATTTAATGCTCCTACATCGGCAGCCGAACCATCAACTGTTCCAGATGTCGCCCCCATACCAGTACCACGCCAATCATAGACATAGCCAAGTAAACCAGAAACAGAGACTGGCCCAATTGTCTCAGAATCACCTGCACTAATAATAAAATCAGCACTTGATAGATCATTACCTGGTGCGCCATTGCTTTTAGGTGAAAACACTGATATTTCTACCCCTTGCTCCACATTGCCTGTCGCCGCTGTTTGATATCCAAATGTAGCATTTGTAAAGTAATCTGGACGAAACATACCTTGTGTTAAACCACTCATAAAAGGTGCCCCACTGGCATAAGTTCCCATCGATGGACGCGTTTTACCAAATGTCATAAAAAAAGGACTTTCTTGTAAGTTTCCAATATTGACAAACCCTTCTAAAATATGAACATCTTGACTTTGTTGGCCTTGAAATGTCATAAACCCTTGTACATAATGACCAAGATTTGACATTAAATACAATTTCGCATTTGATAAAGCAAAGCCACCACCACTTGGAAAATCTTTTGTCTGTGAACCAGCCCGTTGCATCTGCATATTTTGATTATTCCACAATTGCGCAATACTCTCAACATAACCTCCAATAACGACCTGACCATCATGATAATTGTTGCGTTGCATTAATACGCCAAGCGGAACTTGGCTAGAAGGTAGCTTAGCAAATGGGGTATATTGTCGATCTAATGCAAATAGACTTTGAGCTGCACCTCGATGTGTTCCAAACTGTGTTGATTGGTTCGCTTGCTGATCAGAGGCCACATCATTACTTTCAGATGTTTGGATTTGTGCTTTTAAGGCATCAATTTGATTTTGCAAATCATTTAAAGCCATATGATGCTGCGCTGATGCATCTTGGCCTAATCCTATTGACACCGTACTTAACGACATTCCTGCCATAATTAACCATTTTTTTATTTGATGAGGCATAAATTGATCCTTGTTAAATTTAAATAAAATATTTGTCAATTTTTTAAATATAAGCTGATACCATCAATGTCACTAAATTAGTACTTTGACCGCTTTGCAAATCTAAATGAGCATACTCTAGCGATGTGGAAAGATTATCACTAAATAAAGGCCGTGTCACACTAGCAATATATTCTTCTTTTGCCCCTAAAATAGCCCAGCCTTGCGTCGGATCATTTGCATTAATCCCCATCGGTAATCTATCGGTATTATAAGCACGATTATAAGACACACTAAAAGTCGTATTACGGCCGGCGATTTTCGGAACAACCTGTCCAGATAAATACCATGCCCCAGCACGCCCTTTATCATTATTTTGACCAGTAAATACTTCACTTGTTGTCATTGAGCCACCGAAGCCTAACCCATAATTTAAGTCATTGTTATATTGATACCCCAATTGACCATCAAAATTAACAACACCATTGCGATCCAATTGGCCTTGACCTGCAATTGTTTGACTGTCTAAATTAGCGGTTGCAGCCATCCCTGTACCACGCCAGTCATAAACATAACCCAAAATACCACCAAAAGAAAAATTATCAATAGTATCCGTATAGCCGCCACTAATAGTAAAATCGGCACTCTTCATATCATTTTCTGCAGGTCCATTACTTTTTGGTGAAAATACGGATACTTGGATGCCTTTTTGCCCCATTTGATCATTATTCGATTGATAACCAAAGGTGGCATTCGTTATATAACCAGGTCGAAACATCCCTTGTGCCAGCCCACTCATAAATGGAGCGCCACCAGCATACGTTCCCATTGAAGGGCGCGATTTACCAAAAGTCATATAAAAAGGGCTTTCTTTTAAATTTCCTAAGGTAACAAAGCCTTCTAAGACATCCACATTACCTGACTGATTGCCCTGCATCGACATAAAGCCTTGCACGTAATGGCCAATATTGGTTGCCATATAAATTTTAGCATTCGTTAATGCAAAGCCGCCACCATCATTAAAAGTTCTTTGCGTATGTCCACCCATACCATCAGGTTTTGCGGTGCCAATTTTATCGCCATTCCATAATTGGCCAACCCCTTCTAAATAGCCCCCCATAATCACACGGTTATCACCATAATTATTACGTTGCATCAAAAATGCTAATGGCATTTGACTTGATGGTAACTTAGCAAATGGCGTATATTGACTATCTAAAGCAAATAAACTTTCATCAGAGCCTCGGTGCTGACTAAAACTTGATTCTGCGCTTTGTGATGTTGACTCAGGCGGTTGTTCAATTTGTGTTTTAAGCTGGTTGAGTTGACGCTGCAAATCTTGTAGCTTTGCACTATCTTGATTCGCTAAAGCTGTTGTTGCTGTTGCACAAATTGATAACATTGACATCGCTATTATCTTTTTATTCATTGGCATATGACTGGCCCCCTTTGTTTGTCTGAAATTATCGTGATTGACTTTTCCCATAATAGCAAACTGATTATAAAAGCCAAGATGGAAAAAAAAATTTTTAATAAGCATTTAAGAAATATTATAATTTGCTTTCTTTACCGGCGCATAATGACAAAAATCATCAATAATTTATAAATTTGTCTCATTTATTTACAAAGCCAAACAACAATGAAACATGGACTAACACGTTAATAAGCCCCCCTTCTTTTTTTAATACAAACTAAGTATTTTAAATAAGACAATTCATCAACAAATTTTCATAAAAACTCAAACAAAAAACCCGACGATATGTCGGGTTTTTTGTTTTCAAAGGTTAAGCAAAGACTTAATCTTCAACTGAAACGTATTGGCGCTTGAATTCGCCGCCAATATTAAATTTCACATGACCATCTTTTTTCGCATATAATGTATGGTCTTTACCACAACCAACATGCTCACCAGGGTGAAATTTAGTTCCACGCTGACGAACAATGATGGTACCAGCTTTTACGAACTCACCACCATAACGTTTTACCCCTAAATACTTAGGGTTCGAATCGCGACCGTTACGGGTACTACCCCCTGCTTTTTTATGCGCCATAATCCCGCTCCTTTTGCTTTAAGCTTGAATTGATTTAACTTTTACAACTGTATAATACTGACGGTGTCCTTGACGTCGAACACTGTTTTTACGACGACGGAACTTAATGATCCGTTTTTTAGGGCCACGTTTTTGATCAACGACTTCTGCTTCAACAGAAGCGCCTTCAACCGTTGGCTGGCCGACTTTAACATCATCATCTTGACCAACCAATAATACTTGATCAAATGTGATTGTCTCACCAATCCCTTTTTCAACTTTTTCAATATCCAATGTAAGCCCTTCTTTGACCTTATATTGCTTACCGCCATCCTTAATAATCGCGAACATAACCAATTTGCTCCATTTTATCAATCTTTGTTTTAGCTCTTATCACATTGTCAACGCAACGCAAACACATCGGCTTATCCTAGCATAACATTTATCTGGATTCAACCGTTTTTTAAAAGACACATCATGAATCTGCTAGCTTTCCATGACAATGTTTATATTTTTTACCAGAACCGCACGGGCATGGATCATTCCGACGCGTTTTTGGTGCCTGTCTTACATAAGGTGCAGCACGTTCTTCACCACTTGTCCCTTGCTGGCTTTGCGATGCCTTATTTGAATCATCATCAGCTCCAACATCTGACAACACGGCTTCATGTTGCGCTTCCATATGTTTGACTGACTGTTTCCATTGCTGCTCCATTGCCTCAGCTTCTTCAGGTGTTTGAATCCGAACTTTTGATAAGTTGGCAATCACCTCATACTTAAATCCATCTAACATTGATGAAAATAACTCAAATGCTTCACGCTTATATTCATTTTTCGGATCTTTTTGAGCATATCCTCTTAAATTAATGCTATTACGCAAATGATCTAAGGCACTTAAATGATCACGCCAATGACTATCTAAACTTTGCATTAAAGTAACGCGCTCTAAGCGTTGAATATCCTCATCCGCAAGCGATTGAATTTTACTTTGATAATCAGATGCAATTTTTTCAATCAATTGCTGTTTGATATCTTGATCGTCAATATTATCAATTTCAAGCCATTGATTAAAGTCAACGGCTGTATCAAAGTCTGATTTAAGCAACTGAGCAAGCCCTTCTAGGTCCCACTGATCCTCGAGTGTATCTTTAGGAACATATTGAACAAATAACTGCTCTAATACCTCTTGACGCATATTTTCAATAATATTAGACACATCTTCTTTTTCTAATAATTCTTGACGTTGTTTATAAATCACTTGTCGTTGAGAATTTGCAACATTATCATATTCAAGTAAATTTTTACGAATATCAAAATGATATCGTTCAACTTTTTGTTGTGCCTTTGCAACAAAACGACTAATCAACCCTAACTGTAAGGACTCACCTCCCTGTAAGGCACTTTTCATTCGATTAGCCATCGCTTCTGATGCAAAAATGCGTAATAAGCTATCGTCCATGGACAAGAAAAAACGACTTTCACCAGGATCACCTTGACGACCCGCACGACCTCTTAACTGATTATCAATACGTCGTGAATCATGGCGCTCTGAACCAATCACACACAAACCTCCGGCTTGTAAAACCGTTTGGTTTCTTTCTTTCCAAGCCTCTTTAATTTCTGCTAACTGTGCTTCATCCGGCGGAGTTTCCCAATCCTGGATTTCTGCTTCCCAGTTCCCACCAAGAATAATATCGGTTCCACGTCCAGCCATATTCGTGGCAATGGTCACAGCTCCAGGATAACCGGCTTGTGCAATAAT
The DNA here is from genome assembly GCA_964485635.1 of uncultured Francisellaceae bacterium. Taxonomy (GTDB): domain Bacteria; phylum Pseudomonadota; class Gammaproteobacteria; order Francisellales; family Francisellaceae; genus CAZAJS01. The sequence goes on along the minus strand of CAZAJS010000008.1, from coordinate 1,431 downwards.
TTGCGCCTCTTTTCCATGGTTTTTAGCATTCAGTACATTATGGGCTACTTTTCTTTTTTTCAGTAAAGTGGCTAATGTTTCTGAAGTCTCAATAGAAGCTGTTCCAACGAGTACTGGCTGTCCTTTTTCCGTTCGTTGCTGTATTTCATCAGCAATGGCTTGAAACTTTTCTTTTTGACCACCATAAATCACATCATGATGATCTTTTCGTTGAATCGGGCGATTCGTTGGAATGCCAACAACTTCTAAATTATAAATCTGATGAAACTCTAAAGCTTCCGTGTCAGCTGTTCCTGTCATACCTGACATTTTATTATATAACTTAAAGAAGTTTTGGAACGTGATTGAGGCTAGTGTTTGATTCTCACCCTGAATTTCCACCCCTTCTTTAGCTTCTATCGCTTGATGCAACCCATCTGACCAACGACGTCCTTCCATCGCACGTCCCGTACTTTCATCAATAATAATGACTTGCTGGTCCCGAACGATATAATCCACATCACGCTTATAAAGATAGTGCGCTCGCACCGCTGCATTTAAATAGTGCATTTTTGTGACATGCTGTGGGCTATAAAGGTTTTCACCTTCACCTAAAATCCCCTGTTGATGCAACATTTGTTCGATTGTTTCATGGCCCTGATCTGTTAAAAACGCTTGGCGTGATTTTTCATCGACATAAAAGTCACCATCCTCAGCAGTTTCATCTGTTTGTTTTTTAAGCCCTGGGACTAATTGATTAAACACATCATAAAGCTCAGTACTATCATCAGTAGCACCTGAAATAATTAATGGTGTTCGAGCTTCATCAATTAAAATAGAGTCAACCTCGTCAATAATGACAAAGTTACGACTCCGTTGAACTTGTTCACCGACACTGAAAGCCATATTATCACGTAGATAATCAAAGCCAAACTCATTGTTTGTCCCATAAGTAATATCACAAGCATAAGCTTCTTTTCTTGCCTCAGGGGATAAGTTCGCAACAATCACTCCAGTTGTCAAGCCTAAGAAGTCATATAACTTTGACATAGACTCTGCATCACGTTGGGCTAAATAGTCATTGACCGTAATGACATGCACCCCTTTGCCTGTTAATCCATTTAAATAAGCAGGTAACGTTGCAACTAATGTTTTCCCTTCACCTGTTGCCATTTCAGCAATTTTACCGCGATGAAGCACCATGCCTCCAATCAGCTGGACATCATAGTGACGTAATCCTTTGACACGAAATGATGCTTCCCGAACAACAGCAAAGGCTTCAGGCAATAATTGATCTAAAGACGCACCTTGTTGATACCGTGTTTTAAACTCATCTGTTTTTTCACGCAACTGTTGATCAGTTAAGGCTTGCATTGTTGGCTCAAGCGCATTAATCGATGTTACCTGCTTTGATAGCTTTTTAATTAAACGCTGATTCCGCGTCCCAAATAT
>CAZAJS010000007.1:0-31448 GCA_964485635.1 uncultured Francisellaceae bacterium | reverse complement strand
GCCGCATCCCAACGTGCTCCTATTCTAAGTTACTATGCGCAAACCACACAAAACCACCCTGCTGATGTTATTATTTGGCCTGAAAATGCCTTGCCATTATTTGCCAGTGATATTCCAAGCTACTTACAAAAAATTAATCAAATCGGTCAACAACAAAATAGTGCTATTGTTGTAGGCATCTTACAGGCTAAAGAAATTGACCATCAAATGCATTATTACAATACGTTACAAGTCTTTGGTGATGGTCAAGGCGACTATGTTAAATCGCATTTAGTCCCATTTGGCGAGTATTTCCCATTTCCTTCGATCTCTATTCCGATCATGCACTGGTTAAATATGCCGATTAGCCAATTTACAGAAGGTGGTCACCATCAACCACTTTTACAGCTCAACCAACATCCCGTTGCTGCTTTTATCTGTTATGAAAGTGCTTTTCCATTTCAAGTCAGACAACAATCAAAACATGCTGAGTATCTAGTCATTAGTAGCGATGATGGTTGGTTTGGTGACTCATTAGCCCCTTGGCAACATCTTCAAATCGCTCAAATGCGTGCTATTGAAGTCCATCGATATATTGCTCAAACAACGAATAGTGGCATTACAGCAGTTATAAGACCAGATGGAAGCATTCAAAAAATCATTGCACCGAACCAGCAAAATGTTTTAGTTGATTATGTTCAACCAAGACAACAAAAGACTTTATGGAGCATGATCGGACCTTGGTTTTTAGGTGGATTTTTATTGTTATGGGCACTATTTGGTCGCTTTGTTAATATTTGCAAAAAACAACGTAGTCGGCTAAAATAAAATACAATCGAATCAAGTCATAGGAATAATCGCAATGTTTGATGACTACAAACTATTAAATACACAACCACCCGAACAATCAACATGGGAATATTACCATCCAGATACTTTAGAAGTTATTTCATTAGAAACATCCGCCTTAGAAGTTATGGCAGATTTTCATACGAAAACACCTGTGACTGTTTTTAAAAAAACAAATGCGGATGAAGCATTAAAAATCATGATCCATGAAAAAGTTCGCGCATTATTAGTGATTAATGATCATGATCATGTTCTAGGGATTGTCAATTCACAACAAATTCAAGGAACTAAACGTACCCAAGTTGCTCAACAAGAGGATATTAAGCCTGTTGATGTGACTGTTGACCTTTTAATGACACCCATTAGTCACATGCCAATGCTTAACTTTAATACATTAAGCAATGCACTTGTTGGTCATATTGCGCGTATTTTTTATGATCAAAAGGTCACTCATGTGCTTGTTTATGAAACCAATGCTGATGAGACAATCTGTATTCGTGGTATTTTTTCTGCAAGCTTTATTGGCCGCAAACTCGGTATGGAAATTCGACCTAACTTATACGCTGAGTCTATTTCTGATATCCAAAAAAGTCTTGATTAAATTATTGGATAATCCTCAGTAAAGCATCTTAACATTTTTCTTTTAACGCTTGCGCCGTATCCATAATTCCTTGAGCTGATAAACCTATTTCTGCTAACAATTCTGCCTTGTCCCCATGATGAATATAATGATCTGGCAACCCAAGATTACGAATGTATATCTGATTAATTAAGTCATTTTGACATAAAAATTCATTCACTGCTGACCCAGCTCCACCGGCAATCACATTTTCTTCAAGCGTTATAATGAACTGATGGTCTCGTGCTATTTGACGAATCAAGTCTGTATCTAAAGGTTTCACAAATCGCATATCTACAAGAGTTAGATCACATGTGTTAGCAGCTTGCTCAGCCATTGGTAATAAATTACCAAAGTTCAAAATTGCCCCAACACGGCCTTTTCGAATGATTTTACCTTTCCCCCATTGAATATCATGCGTTTGACCAATCACCTGACCTGCCCCACTTCCTCGAGGATAACGTACCATCGCTGGGCCCTTATGGTCATATCCAAGTGATAACATATGATAACAAAGATGCTCATCACTTGGCGTCATAATTGCCATATTAGGAATGCAACGCATAAAGCTTAAATCAAAACTACCGGCATGCGTTGCACCATCTGCCCCCACAAGCCCCGCTCTGTCAACAGCATATAATACATCTAAATTCTGCAAACTCACATCATGAATCACTTGATCATAAGCACGCTGTAAAAAGGTTGAGTAAATCGCCACAACTGGTTTTTTTCCTTCACAGGCCAGTCCAGCAGCAAATGTTACTGCGTGTTGCTCCGCAATAGCAACATCAAAATAGCGATCTGGAAATTGTTTAGAAAAATCAATTAAATCAGACCCTTCTCGCATTGCTGGAGTAATACCAACTAATTGTGGATCTTGCTTTGCTTGATCACAAATCCATTGACCAAACACATTCGCATAAGTTTTTGGCTTTTCTTTTACTTGACTTTCTGCAGCATGAAATTGTGGACTAACATGATGATAGCCAATGGGATCAGACTCCGCTTGTTTATACCCTTTTCCTTTTTGTGTGGTCACATGCAATAAGCAAGGTCCTTGATGCGTTTTGATGCCTTTTAACGTCTCGGTCAATAAGTCAATATCATGCCCATCAATTGGACCAACATAATAAAACCCAAGCGCTTCAAATAAATTAGCCGGCACAAATGCACCTTTTGCTTGGGTTTCAATTGTTTTTAATGCATCAATGGCTCCTGGAATATTTTTAAAAACTTTTTTCGTCGTTTGACGTAATTGTTGGTAATGAGAACCAGCTAAAAATTTACTTAAATATGTTGTTAACCCACCAACATTTTCTGAAATAGACATTTCATTATCATTTAAAATAACTAATAAATTAGCATCTGAGCCACCGGCATGATTCATTGCTTCAAATGCCATGCCACATGTTAAAGCCCCATCACCAATCACAGCAACGGTTTTTTGATCACTACCTGTCAAACGACTTGCCTCAGCCATCCCTAAAGCAGCACTAATTGATGTCCCAGCATGTCCGACACCAAAAGTATCATATTGACTTTCACTTCTTTTAGGAAATCCGGATAAACCACCGGCTTTTTTAATAGTAATAAGATCATCTTTTCGTTGCGTTAAAATTTTATGAATATACGTTTGATGACCAACATCCCAGACAATTTTATCTTTTGGTGTCTGATAAATATAATGCAAAGCTAATGTCAGCTCTAAAGCGCCTAGACTACTGGCAAAATGGCCCCCGGCCATATTTAGGGTATGCACTAAATAATGACGAATCTCGTGAGCTAAAACAGGCAATTGTTTGAGGGATAAAGCCCTTAAATCATCAGGGCAATCAATTGTTGATAAAAGAGGGTAAGCATTTTGTTGGTACGTCATAAGCATTAATACAATTTGATTATTAGCATCAGTATCTATGACATCTGATATTTTCTCAAGTAAAACATGGCTCGATCTGATGATATTTTAGGTCATTTTAGTAAATTGAGTAATAGAAAAATCACATCCTTTTAGGCTATATCTTGCATCACCAAAGATAAACACTTGGATTATCTGGACATTGGCGCATGCCACACTCTGCCAATGTTGTTACCCAATTGAATGCCACCATGATTAACAAAGCAATAAAGGCTGCATGGACCAACCAAAAAAACCATTTATATGAATACGTAGCCTTTTGATTTGCATTTTGATGCCAATGATACTGGCCTGGAATGCTCATGACAATTGCAATATAAACAATACTGATCACAGCCAGCACAAAGACCCACGTATACATATGAAGCCCTAAAATTTTAGGCCCATATCCTTGTGGCTGTGTCAAATGCAAAGCCACTTGCCGCAATGACACAAATCCCGTATAAACCGCCGCTAAAAGCGATAATGCATAATGAGCTGGCTGTGGAGAGTAACGTATATTGAGCAAAAAACCAAATGCCATTGCTAACAGCCCCATTCGTTGTAACAAACACAGTGGGCACGGTAACTCATGGGCAAACAGTTGAAATAAGAATGCCACTCCAATAATCAAAGTAATCATCAAAACATCAATAGCATTAATGATTCGTAATATGCGTACAACAGAAATACTCATAAAATACCTTTTTATAGATAAAACCCTAAATGGTCTTGAGCATGTATCAAAAAAACAAGGCCCGCCCAGCTTAAGGTCAACCAAAATAAGAAAATACCGGCTTTACGACGAAACCACCCGAAAATCATAGCCAACAATAAAAGGCTAAATCCAATTAAAATCCCTGGCATCATGACCTCACTAACCTTATTCCCACTCAATTGTTCCTGGAGGCTTACCTGTTACATCATAAACAACTCGGGCCACTTGTGGCAATTCATTGACAATTCTTGTTGCAGCTCGATCAATCAGTTCATAGGGTAACGGAGCCCATCGGGCCGTCATAAAATCAATTGTTTCAACAGCTCGTAAAGCAATCACATGCGCATAGCGTCGCTGATCCCCGACAACCCCAACTGTTTTAACGGGCAAGAATACAGCAAATGCTTGGCTAACCTGACCATACCAACCAAATTGACTTAAAACGTCAATAAAAATCGCATCTGCTTGTTTTAATGCTTCTAGGTACTCCTGATGAATTTCACCTAAAATGCGCACCCCTAAACCTGGCCCAGGAAATGGGTGGCGGTACACCATACGATATGGAACGCCTAATGCGACACCAATGCGACGGACTTCATCTTTAAATAAACACCGCAGTGGCTCAACTAACCCTTTAAAACCCATTTCTTCTGGAAGTCCGCCTACGTTATGATGTGATTTAATCATGTGTGCTGCCGTCCCGTCTTGTTGATCAGCAGATTCAATCACATCAGGGTAAATGGTGCCTTGGGCTAACCAATGGGCATTGACATACTGTTGCGATACTTCATCAAAAATATCCACAAATAAATTACCAATGGCCTTTCTTTTATCTTCTGGATCAGACAGACCTTTTAATTTTTTTAAAAACCGCTGTTTAGCATCTACTCTTACAACGTTGACTTGTAAATGATCAGCGAATGTTTGCATCACATCTTCCGGTTCATTGAGTCGTAATAAGCCCGTATCAACAAAAACACAAGTCAACTGCGAGCCAATGGCTTGATGTAACAATGCTGCGACCACTGATGAATCAACCCCTCCTGATAGCCCTAATACAACATGATCTTGCCCCACTTGTTGCCGTACTTGTTCAACCATATGGTTAATAATATTATCAGAAGTCCATAATCCCTGACATGCGCATATCCGTTGAACAAAATTTTCGAGTATTTGCTGCCCATATACAGTATGGGTGACTTCTGGATGAAACTGTACGCCGTACCAAGGATATTCACGATGGGCAATAGCAGCAATTGGCGCATTTTCAGAGGATCCAATGACCTTAAATGGACTTTTTTGTCCAAGCGCTGCGACTTGATCACCATGGGACATCCACACCACTTGCTCGGTTGCTGTTTTTTTAAATAACAAATTAGCTGCATCAGAGACTTGAACCGTTGCACGTCCATATTCATGTTTTTCAGATGCGACAACATCCCCGCCATTTTGAATCACTAAGGTTTGCATTCCATAACAAATCCCTAAAATCGGAACACCTAAGGTAAATATAACCGAAGGTGCTCGCACATCAACAGCTTCATGAACAGATTCAGGCCCGCCTGACAAAATAATGCCTTTTGGTGCGAATTGCTCAATGCGTAACGGGTCAACATCAAAAGGTAAAATTTCACAATACACGCCAGCTTCTCGAATCCGTCGCGCAATCAATTGTGTATACTGAGAACCAAAATCAATAATTAAAATGGCTTCTTGTTGAATCGAGGTATTCATAAACTGATCACCGCACATTAATATTGCCCTTAGCTTAACATAGGCCAATTAATTGCCCAATGTTTTTCAAGTGGATTATCCAATTTTAGAAGATAAAAAAGAAGGTTCATTTTAAAAGGATTAATTCGTTAAATGACTTATTGCACCATCTTTTAATATTTAACAATCCGGCCGCAGATAGATGGATTAGCTTAATTGTCCATTCAACAGCTTTTACGAATCTTTTTCTGTTTTTGGTTGAACTTGATCATATTGTGTCAAATTATTGGATTTGATTGTTGCCGCAAGTCTTTTTTCATATTCACCGCTTGGTAAGGCTGAATAACGATCAAGATATTGAATCATTTCTAACCCATCAAATGATTTGCCATCATGTAACATTGCCGAACGGGCTTGTCGTAATTGACGATACGCATTGCCTGTATTTAACATATGTAAATAGGACTTCACACCATCTAACGTTGAAGCAAATTTAGCGACTTCCATTGATGATCCTGGGGCACGTTGTGCTGGAACAATGCCACAATCTCGCGTATAACAATGTTGTCCGAAATAATTATTTCCCTTTTGAGCAAATCGTGATGTTCCCCATCCAGACTCTAATGCAGCTTGTGCTAAAATCATACTGATAGGTAAAATATTAATCCGTGATAACAGCTTTTGCACACTGGCTTCCGGATCATGGGGATTATAGGTCACTTTGTAAAGGTGTGATAGCTTTTCTAATTGTTCTTTTTGACTTTTGCTTAAAGCATTATTGCTAACTAACGTGCTTTGAATTGTTAAAAGTGTTTGACGTTTTTTTAGAATATCCGCTTGGGCTGCTTGCACAAATGGTAACATATAGTCAATAAACTGCTTTTGACGTTCTGGACTATGGAGTTTTGAAAAATCCGGCTTTGTTTGTGGTAATTTTTCTGACGCATTCGGGATCTTTGTTGTGTTTGTGCTTGCCACAGCAAGTGGACTAATGCTCATAAAACTGATCAAACTGATGCTGAATAATAATTTTGATATTAATGGACGCATATAGACTCCTTAACGTAAACTAGATAATGCAATGTGTTTGAAATACAAACACCTACTAATGGACATATCCCAATTTCTATCCGTTTAAATACATTTTTTAGCTGGGTTTAGTTTGTCATAATCAACATAACTGTCAATACAAATCATTTAGGATGCGTCTAAATTTACTTGTCCAGTGGCAATCCCCTAAAAAACTAAAATACAACTTGGTGCCTGGCTTGCAAGGGTTGATTTTGTTTCAAACAACACTCCAAAATTATCATTCATGATCATGTTTGCTATCTTATGTTTATAATCGGTTCACTGTTTTTTGCTCATTATTTAATGTATTTTTATATCTTTTATACCGATAGCATTTGCATTTTTTTATCAGGTTCTTTAAAATGGAATAACCTTTTTTATAGGACAACTGGTATCTGTCTGTCAGTGAATAGATACGAGTATATGTCGAACCAACCACTGACGATTAAAATTTGGATGGAAACTTATGACTGAAACGTTCAAGGAATTATTTGAATCATCACTAAAACAAACCGAAATGCGTGTTGGCAAAATTGTCAAGGCGCAAGTCATTGCACTTGATAAAGATTTTGTCTGGGTTGATGCTGGTTTAAAATCAGAATCAATTATCCCGACAGATCAATTTAAAAACAATGATGGTGAAATTACTATTAATGTTGGCGATGATGTCGATGTTGTGCTTGATGCCCTTGATACCCGTGATGGCCAAACAAAACTATCACGTGAAAAAGCCAAACGAATTGAAGCTTGGAACACGCTTGAAAAAGCTTATGAAAACGATGAAATTGTAACAGGTCGGATCGTTAATCATGTCCGCGGCGGTTATACTATTGATGTAAATGGTTTGAAAGCATTTTTACCTGGCTCTCTTGTTGATGTACGCCCAATGCGGGATATTAGTCACCTTGAAGATCGTGATCTTGACTTAAAACTTGTCAAACTTGATCCAAAACGTAACAATATCGTTGTTTCACGTCGTGCGGTCATTGAAGCTGAAAACCAAGAAGACCGCGAGGCGCTATTTGAAAAACTTCAAGAAGGCGCAGTTGTTAAAGGGGTTGTTAAAAACATCACAGACTTTGGTGCCTTTATCGATCTTGGTGGCGTTGATGGTCTATTACATATTACAGATATCTCATGGAGCCGCATTAAGCACCCAAGCGATGTCTTAGCGCTTGGTGATGAAATTGATGTGAAGATTATCAAATTTGATCAAGACAAAAATCGCATTTCTCTTGGTATTAAACAGCTGGGTGAAGATCCTTGGAAAAATGTTGCTAATGAATTACCAGTTGGTACAAAATTGATGGGAACGGTCACAAATGTCACTGACTATGGTTGCTTTGTGAAATTGAAAGAAGGCATTGAAGGTCTGGTTCATACGTCTGAAATGGATTGGGCGAATCGTAATCCAAACCCTCACAAACTTGTTGAAGTTGGACAGCAAGTTGAAGTGATGGTACTTGAAGTGGATGCTAGCCGTCATCGTATTTCACTAGGCATGAAACAATGTCAAACCAACCCATGGCAAGATTTTGCTGATAAATACAAAATCGGTGATGTTGTTGAAGGGAAAATCCGCTCAATCACTGACTTTGGGCTATTTATTGGGCTTGAAGGCAATATTGACGGTCTTGTTCATATTTCTGATGTTGCATGGAGCCAACCAGAGCAAGCTTTAAAACAATATAAAAAAGGTGATGACGTTCAGGCGACTTTAGTTTCTGTTGATATTGAGCGTGAACGAATTGCTTTAAGTATTAAGCAATTAAGTGAAGATCCACTTGCTAAATATCTTGAACAATATCCAATCGGAACTGATGTTACAGGAACGATTAAAGAAGTTCAAAAAAATGGTGCTTCTGTTGATTTAGGTAATGAAATTGAAGGCTACATCCGTGTTGCTGATATTTCAACACAACACGTAGAAAGTGCGACTGATGCCTTACGTGAAGGTCAAGAAGTCACAGCTCGGATCGTTAACACAGATCAACGCCGTCGCACGGTTAACCTTTCAATTAAAGCAATTGAAGAAAACCAAGCTATCGGTGGACAAGAACAACAAAAATCAACGGCAAGCAATAAAGCTGATCAAATGGCACCAACTACGATTGGTGACTTAATTAAAGAAAAGCTGAATAAAAACGAATAATATTGCTTAAGGCAATCATTCTTCTAATTAATATATTATCTTATTGACTATTGCCCCATTATTAGGGGCCTTTTTTATGCCTAATGACAAGTATCTGGACTGAATCTTACATAAAGCGGAATATTGACTATTGATCGATCGAATCAAGTTCAATTTTTAGACTATGAGTTCAAACCTTTTTAGCTAACCCATTGTTTATTGCTAATGATTGTATCTAGTAAGAATATGATTGTTATTTTAGCCAGCCTAATCCCTTTAAAAAAATAACATCAACCCATAAGCGTATATCGGCTTATTGGTTCGTAATAATTGATTAGATTGAAGCAAGGTGAATATAGTTGAAACAATCATTCAATATGAACAACCACCCTAACCTATTGCTTGAGATCATTAATGTGATTTTTTTATTAAAAACAGTAATCGCTCCACACTATTATAAGCATCTATCGATGTCAATCGCCCATTATTGAGATGGTTGTTGTGCGATGTAATCAATGGTTTGTTCAATTATTTGGCCTTTTTGATTAAATTTGACGTGCACAACGCCCTTTGCAACTGTCTGACACGCTAAACAGTTTTTCCGAAATGACACAGGTGCTGTTACCTGCCAACGTTGATGGTGCTCATGAATTATTGGTTGTCCTGATGCCACGGGCAACCATGTTTGTTGATCAGAAGCTTGAATGTCACTTGGAACCACTGTTAAATTAACTAAACCTGTTTCATTTGTATAAGCATAGTAATGTGATTGCCCATCTGCAGGGAAATATTGACGAATAATGCTTACAGGGCCTTTTGCTTGAACCAAGCTTAATGTATGTGGTGCTGCTTGTAATTGATCAGCAATCACCAACTCTTGATCACAGCCAAATGCCATACGAGCCATCATTGATTCATTTGCACCGAAACAAATCATTGTTTGTGGTGGGCAAAAAAGATGTAACAACTGTTGGCATTGTGAATGTGGTTTTGCCACAGAAGTTGATTTGGCCACTGCCACATCCAATCCAAAGCCACTTAAAACAACGCCGCTGATACCAAAAATCAGCTGCCACTTATTACTCATAACTCAATACCCCTTGTTTTGTTATTAGATAATTGTAATTGTTGCACAATCGCTTGAAAAAAAGTATCTGGTAAATTTGTCCCTATTTCTAAATACCACCAATGATCCTTGGCAAATGATTGACATTTAACGGCATCTTTTTGTGTCATGGTGACAAGTACATCATTGGACAAATGATCAAAATCACTTGGTGCATAATGATAATGATCGGAAAACCAATGACTCTGAATAATCTTGATTTGACATTGTTCAAGCGTTTTTTCAAACCTTTCAGGATTACCAATCCCAGCAATTGCAACCACTTGCTGATCCACCCAGTCTTTAATTGATACACGTTTGCCTGTTTTTATGTGCACAAACGCTGTTGGAATAATCTGCATAGATTGACTTGGCACATGGTGTGACATGGTGATCGGTTGGCCTTGATTTATCACAATTTGATCCACGGTATTTAGTCGACTCAACGGTTCTCGTAAAGGGCCTGCGGGTAATAATAATCCATTCCCTTGGCCTCTAGCTCCATCAATCACCACAATTTCATAGGCACGTGCTAATGCATAATGCTGTAGGCCATCATCACTTAGAATAATATCAGTTTTTGGATAATGGTGTTCAATCCAGGCAACAGCTCTTGCTCGTTTCGGATCAATGATGACTGGCACATCTGGCAAACTTTGGTTCATCATATAAGGCTCATCGCCACATTGCTGGCAATCAATATCAGCGGTTACTTGCATTGGAAATGTTGTTGCACTTGCTTGATAACCTCGAGAAATAATCGCAATTTGATAGTGCTGCTTGCTCAACCAACGCGCAATAGCAATCACAACTGGTGTTTTTCCTGTTCCACCAACGGTAATATTGCCTATCATAATCACTGGTTTGTGACTTTGATAGGCATGACGTTGTAACCAATAACGTCTTATCGTAATAATGAGCTGATAAAGCTTTGAAAATGGCCATAACAAGCATTTAAAAAGAAAACACCTTTTTTTACAATACCAACAATTTAAAAAATGCTGTTTTATCATTAACTGTTACAATTGCACCACTCATTTGCCCAGTGTAATGTAACTTATCAAAAATACCAAATATTTCAACCATGATATTAACGCGTTTAAACTTGACTCATTTGATCTTTAAGGTACAATTAAAAGATCAAATCGCATAATGAATACAGGCATATCAATGGCTAACAATCAACCCGCTCAGTTGACTTATCAAGCCGAGCAAAAAGCCTTATATTTATCAGGCAAATGGTGTTGGTCTAGTATTAATGAACAAGCTTTAAAAAATACATTAAATCAATATGCCCAATATTCAGTTGAAGTAATTGATGCAACAAAGATTGAATATTTAGATACTTCCGGAAGTTTTTTTTTACAGACCATTTGCCAAAAATGGCAAATTAGCCTTAGTCAAATTAAAGCCTCAGCGCAACATTTGAGTTTATTTAACAACACAACTGAACAAATAGAATCACTACAACAGGCCAATAAAAAAGATATGCCAAGTGTTCGGAAAGGATACGCTGATAAAATTTATGCACTTGGGGAAAGTGCAGAAAACTATAGCAAAGCGCTTAAGGATTTTATTGGGTTTCTAGGCCAAATTGTTGTTAATTTTTTTCAATTTTCTGACTTTCCCCTGAAAAAACGTATTAAATTAATCAGCCAAGTAGTTTTTGAGGCTGGATACAAAGCAATCGGAATTATTAGTTTATTATCGTTTTTAATTGGTGTGATCCTGTGCTATCAAGCAGGCTTACAGTTAGCACAATATGGTGCTAGTATTTTTGTTGTTGATTTAACAGGTATGGCATTATTACGTGAATTTGCCCCACTTGTTGCAGCCATTATTGTAGCAGGGCGTTCTGGTTCGGCATTTACAGCTGAAATTGGAACACAAAAAGTCCAACAAGAAATTGATGCGTTACAAACATTTGGCGTTAATCCAATCAAACGCTTAGTTTTACCACGCGTCACAGGGATGATGATTTCACTACCATTAATTACACTTGTTGCAAATATTGCTAGTGTGATTGGCGCCATGACTATGGCTTATGCGTTTCTGGATATTACCCCAGCAAGCTTTTTAGCTCGCTTTCAATCATCAGTAGGCATTGACCAATATTTATTAGGACTCATTAAAACACCCTTTTTTGCATTTATTATTGCGTGTACTGGCTGTTATCGGGGGCTGCAAGTACAACATGATGCCTTTAGCATTGGCCAAGAAACAACGAAAAGTGTTGTCTATTCCATTTTTTTAATTATCATTGCAGATGGATTATTTTCAATTCTATTCAGTACGGTGGGCTTATAAATGGAACAACAAACACAACCGATTATTTGTGTTAAAAACTTAAATACACGTTTTGGTGATGACTGGGTACACCACAATTTAAATGTGACTTTTAATCAAGGAAAGATTATTACCATTTCTGGTAATAGTGGTTGTGGAAAAACAACCTTAGTCCATCGTATTTTAATGCTTGATCGCATTGAGGAAGGTGGTGATATTACTCTTTGGGGTCAAAGTGTTTCTGAGATTTATGACCATCCTAAAAAACGCCGCGAACTTGCAGCAAGACTTGGCATGATGTTTCAAGGGGGCGCCCTTTTTAATGGATTAAGTGTATTAGAAAATGTGATGTTTCCTTTAAATGAATATACTGATTTTTCAGAAAGTACCATGAAAATGCTAGCCGGTATTAAAATCAAAATGGCCGGGCTGTCGCATCATGATTGCATGAAATACCCTTCTGATTTAAGTGGTGGTATGATTAAACGTGCAGCATTAGCCAGAACTTTAGCACTTGACCCCCAAGTTGTTTTTTTAGATGAACCTTCAGCAGGACTCGACCCACAAGCTAGTAAAGCATTAGGACAACTGATTTTAAAATTAAAAAAAGATTTATCTTTAACTGTTATTATGATCACCCATGATGTTGACTTAACATGGCAAGTGTCAGATGAATTTGTGTATTTAGCCGATCAACAAGTATTAATCCACGACACAGTTGCTAACGCTGCTAAATCAGATTATCTGGCTTTACAACGGTTTTTTAATACAAAAAACGCAACAAACTCCTCAATAATAGGCACTTCGGGACATCACCATGACTAAACGCGCTTATTTCTCAACAGGATTATTTGTCATTATTTTAATGATTGGATTATTTTTCATTGGTTTTTGGTTGGCTTTTGGTATTCATCAACCAAAATACTATAAATATGTGGCAATTTTTAATAGCAGTATTCATGGCTTACAAAAAGATGCAACAGTAGAATATAATGGTGTTCCTGTCGGCAAAGTTGCTAGCTTTGCCTTAGAAGATAATGATCCTAGTCATGTTCGAGTCTATTTAGATATTGCACAAGGCACACCAATCCAAACAAACACTTTTGCTACTTTACGCCCTAAAGGTATCACAGGAATGAATTATGTGGCACTTAGAATTGCGAAAGATAAAGAAAAACAATTAGCCCTTATGCCAAATGATAAACCACCATTTCCAGAAATTCGAACACGACCGCCAGCCATTGAAAATTTATTGACACAATCACAACAAATTTTAAAAAATGTTGATATGATCACACAAAAAGTTGGCTTGATGCTATCACCTAAAAATATGAGTCATTTCAATTCAATTTTACAAGACTTGAATCAACTAACTAAAACAGCAACTGAGCATTCAAAACAATTTGATCATATGATTACGAATATTGATAACACATTCAGTCAAGTTCAAAAAATGACCAAAAGTATGAATAATCAAACTTTACCAAGTGTGAATAATTTATTAATTCCTAATTTAAATCATTTAATTCAACAATTACAAGGAACAAGCACAAAAGTTGATAGTTTTCTTGAAATGTTAAATCAAAATCCGGATGTTTTAATCCGAGGAAAAAAAGTATTACAACCGAATTTTTAATATCAATAGGATTTAATGATGAATCGATACCGTAATAAATGGATGAGTGCGATTAGTGGTTTATTAATTACCAGCCTTTCAGGCTGCGCATTATTGTCTCCTGTTAAAACAACAACAACGCCATTAAGCATTATTCAAGCAAACCCAGCTGATGTTAAAAAGATGCATCAGATGCGTCAAACACCATTAGATATCACCTTATTTATTCGTCCCTTTCAAGCTGATACCCCTTTTCTTGGCACCAAAATGTTTTATAGTCTACATCACAATCAGATCCAAGCTTACCCCCAATATGAATGGGCCAGTGCACCCGCGGATATGTTATATAACACCAATGTTAGTTATTTTAATCACAGTAATCAATTTCGTCATATTGCCTCAGGACAATTTACAGGCCAATATTCATATTATTTAACAGCAACTATCAATCAATTAATTCAAACCATCCAAAATAAGCAAGAAAGTCAAGTTGTTTTAACAATGACTTATCAAATTGTAGATCGTACAACTGGGCAATTAATAGCTTCACAACGTTTTTCTGAAAAAACAACAGTCGACATTGGAACAAAAGGCTTTACACAAGCAGCCAATCAACTTGCTGGCCTGATTGCACAAAAAGCCATTGATTGGAGCTCGAAAGAGTTGCGCACATACCAATCTACGCATTAATAAGACTGATCAAAATGCTTCATTCGCATTTCAAATACCAACTAACTAGTCTGGATTGTACTATACATTTGTATGATATAAATCCCATAAAATAATAAAAAGAACCCACCGACTGTCCGTGATAATTGCTTAAACAACACGACAATGAACATTAACAGCAATGCCACAGTCATAGCTACCTGAATATCAAATGTGGCAATTGTGCTTGACATAGAAATTGGTTGAATAATTGAAACCAAGCCTAGAATACTTAATGTATTAAATAAATTACTTCCCAATACACCCCCCATGATAATGGCTGTATTTTTTTTCAAAGCAGCTGAAATAGCTGTTGCCAACTCAGGTAATGATGTGCCAATTGCAACAACTGACAATCCAATAATCGCATCAGAAATGCCAAATTGATGTGCTAAGTAACTAGCTCCTTTAACTAAACTTGTCGCGCCAATCACAAGCATACTAATACTAATAATACAAACGATAATTAACCAAAAAACTTGGCCTATCTGCCGATGACTTTTAACAATTCTCGAGGTATCTAATGAAGCCACGACCATTGAAGTATTATGGTTTTTTTCAATGTGATAACTTACCATTAAATAGCCAACTAAAATGAACATAAAGCACAAGCCGACAAAACGACTGATAAAATCAAAAAATGTCATAGCAAATAAAATAATACTGACAAGCCCACCTATTAATGTTCCTCTCTTGACAGCATGATCTTGGCACATCACAGGAAAAATCATCGCAGTGACACCTAAAATTAATAAAATATTTGCCAGATTGCTTCCAACAACATTACCTAATGCAATATCTGGCTGATTGAACAACGCGGCTTGAAGAGAAACAAATAATTCTGGAGCTGATGTGCCAAACCCAATCATCACAACGCCAATTAAAACATCGGATAATCCAAGTATCTTTGCTAATCGAACACTACTATTAACTAGAAAATCTCCTCCGAAAAAAAGTAATAATAATCCAACTAAAATGAATAAATAATGCATTATGAATACGAATCCTCAAGCTATGTTTCAAAACAACGTTGAAATATAAAATTTAATGAAACACATGATCATTACCAAAATAGCTGATTAAGGCATTATGCCAACGGTATTGGATATTTAATCCACTAGTGGCTGTTTGTATGTTTCTTTCATACGAGCAACGACCAACAAAGCAATCACAGAACAAATGATTAAATAAATTGCTGGGCCTGTAATTCCAAACATGTTAAACAATAATTGAGAAGCCATTAATACACTACCGCCAAGTAGTGCATTACCCACATTATAACCAAACCCAACTCCACTATAACGTAGATGAGTTGGGAATGCCTCATTAATGGCCACAACAAAAGTTGCGGTGCATGCTGAAATTAAAACCATTAAAACACAATAAACTAATACCGTTGGAATAAAAGCTTTGGTTGATAACACAACAAAAGCCGGATAAACAAATACCCCAATGCCAATAATTGAACAAATCAATACCACTTTCCGACCAATTTGATCAGATAACCACCCCCAAATCGGGGCTGAATACGCATAAAAAAAAGCTGCAATCACAGTTGCTTGCATTGCGGCAATTTCAGAAAATCCAAACACATCAGGATCTTTTAACATATCCGGAATATAACCGGCTGCCATGTAATAGGCAATGCCTAAATATCCCGCTAAAATAAAGACTAAAAACACCGCCGATGGATGCTTTTTTAATGCCTCCCACAACGGTAATTTGACAATTTTTCTTGATTTTTGTGCACGTTTGAAATAAGAAGTCTCATCAATCATAAAAATTAAAACGGTGGCGACTAATGATAACCCTACGCCAATGCCATAGGGCACACGCCACGCATAATCCAGCATTTGTTGATGTGAATAATGCATATGGCATAATAAAACAACAATCGTTGCTAATAACACACCATTTCCCGAAATAAAAGTCCCTAGACTCGTGACTAACCCCCGCCGATGCGATGGTGCATTTTCAATCAAAGTGGCTAAAACACCATTATATTCACCACCAATAGAAAAACCTTGGACCATCCGAGAAACAAGCAAGACAATCGTTGCCCCAATCCCCCAATGAGCATAGGTTGGAACTATGACAACGGCTAATAAAGATAGCATCATTAAAATAACAGTGGCAATCAAAACACGCCTACGGCCCATTCGATCACCTAAATGACCAAATACAATACCGCCTAAGGGGCGCATAAAATAACCAATGGCAAATAAGCCATAGGTTTCTAATAGGCTGACCATATGGTGACCTTGTGGAAAAAAAGCTGCTGAAATTGCAAATGTTAAATAAGCATAAATAATAAAGTCATAATACTCAACAGATGTTGCAAATGCTGAACAAAAAATATTTTTTTTTGAGATATTTGTCGCCATTTGTTATCAAACTGATTGAAAATTGCATATTTGTTATTGTATCGAAAAATATTTTAAATGACCAGTAGAATTTTTGTGAATCAAGAAACAAATGCTTCAGCTATTTTTATTGCCTATTAACTTGTAACAAGCATTATTGTATTGTTGAAAAATACTAAAGTTATTATGGAATTGATCATCTCAGATGCAGTAACACAGTTTAGGAATTCTTTTGCCTATAGCATTCATCAAATTAAGTTATGTCTATTGATATGCATCGTAACAAGTTACTTTTGATTGACTGTCATTAACTAACTGGTTTGACACCGAAAAACTTTACCACAAGTCTCAGGTAATAGATAACCAATCAGCCCAATAGTGATCACGGACATAACCACTAAGTAAATCGCTGGCATCGTGATTTGTCCTGTCAATTCGAATAAAGACTGACTAACATACATCGCCGTGCCCCCTAATAAAGCATTACCAATATTATACCCAAAGGCCACCCCACTATAACGAATCCGAGCAGGAAACGCTTCATTAATCGTCACTTCAAACGTCACAGTACAAGCTGAGACAAAAAGCATGGTCAATGACAACGTAATGATAATGGCTGTGATATTTTTGGAGGCTAATGCCATAAACTCGGGATAAATACTGGCCATAATCAACAAAATACTGCTAATCAAAACCGGTTTCCGCCCTATTTTATCCGTCACATAAGCCCAAATGGGTGCTGAATAAGTATAAATAATTGAAGAAAATAACGTCACGAGCATGGCAGTATGTAATGAAAATCCTAAATCAGACTTCATTAAATTTGGCACATAAGTCGCCCCCATATAGTAAGCGATCCCTAAATACCCTGTTAACACAAACACCATAAAAATAATCATTGGTTGCTGCTTTATTGCCTCAAGCAATGGGATTTTAAATTGCTTACGCTCGGACTGGATTTTGCGAAAAGCTTGTGTTTCTTGCATTTTATAAATAAATAACAAGGCAATTAATGATAAAATGACACCAAATAAGTAAGGAATACGCCAACCAAAATGTGCCATTTGTGCATCTGAATAAAAGCCAGTTAAAAGCCCAACAACCAGCGTTGCCACAATCACACTATTGCCTGAAATAAAAACACTTAAAAATGTCGTTCGAGCACGTCGATGCGCTGGAGCATTTTCAATTAATGCCACAAGCACCCCATTGTACTCCCCCCCAATGGCAAATCCTTGTAGTAACCGGGCACTCACCAATAAAATCGGCGCTAATAAGCCAATTTGTTGATAAGTCGGACTTAAGGTCATTAAGATTAACGAGCCAGTCATTAAAATCACCGTTCCCATCAATGCAATTTTACGACCATAGCGATCTCCAATATTTCCAAAAACAATCCCACCTAATGGCCGCATAATATATCCGGCAGCAAAAATAGCATAGGTTTCAAGCAAATGAAGTGCTTGATTCCCAGGCGGGAAAAATACAGTGGCAATGTAGGACGCTAAATATGCATAAATAATAAAATCATAGTACTCAACCGCTGTTAAAAAGGCGGCAAAGAAAATATTTTTTTTTGAAACTCCCTCTGAATCCATGATATGGGCTCCTGATTTATGATCGTTTTCGCGTTGGCATACAGGCATGTTGATCATGATTGGATAAAGCCGCTTGAATAAAGGCTTTAAATAACGGATGCCCATCACGAGGCGTAGAGGTAAATTCTGGGTGAAATTGACAAGCTACAAACCATGGGTGGTCGTCTAACTCAATCATTTCGACTAATTGTTCATCCCAAGATCGTCCTGAAATAATCAAACCAGACTCTTCTAACGTCGCTACATAATTTTGATTTACTTCATAACGATGGCGATGGCGCTCAACGATGTGTTGTGCTTGATAAGCTTGATAGGCTTTCGTATCAGGTTTGATTTGACAAGTTTGCCCACCGAGACGCATTGTCCCACCTAAATCTGTTTTTTCATCTCGGCTTTCAACGGTACCGTGTTGCGTTTGCCATTCAGTAATCAGCCCAATCACAGGGGTGATATCCTGTTGCTTAGCTAACTCAGTTGAATGCGCATTGTCTAGCTTTGCCACATGGCGCGCATATTCGACAACCGCTAATTGCATCCCTAAGCAAATTCCTAAAAATGGAATTTTTTGACAACGAGCATATTCAATCGCACGGAGTTTGCCCTCAATACCCCGTTGGCCAAACCCTCCTGGCACTAAAATAGCATCCACTGAGCCAATCACTTGAGCAATATCAGCGGTTTGTTCTAATGTTTCTGAATCAATATAGTTAATTTCAACATGGGTTTCTGTATGAATTCCTGCATGCAGTAAGGCTTCATTTAACGATTTATAAGCCTCTTTTAACTGCACGTATTTGCCTACCATGGCAATTTGAACACGATGTTTCGGATATTTCAGCGCTGATACCACTTGATCCCATTGGCTTAGATCCGCTGAGCGAACATGCAGGCCTAATTGGCTAACGACACACACATCAAGTCCTTGTCGGTGATAATGGCGTGGAATTTCATAAATACTGGCCACATCTTGTGCTGCAAAAACAGCCGATTCAGGCACATTTGAAAATAATGCAATCTTTTGTCGTTCACTTTCTGCAATTGGTTGCTCAGAACGACAAACAAGAATATCCGGTTGAATTCCAAGGCTTAATAACTCTTTAACAGAATGTTGCGTTGGCTTTGTTTTCAATTCACCTGCAACTTTAATATACGGCAACAAAGTTAAATGCATAAACAAGCTGCGGAATTTACCTAATTTTTTAGCTAATTGACGAATCGCCTCTAAAAAAGGCAATGACTCAATGTCACCAACAGTGCCCCCGATTTCGACAATGGCAACATCCACATCATCAGGTACTCCCTGCAAAATCTTATGTTGAATTTCATCAGTGATATGCGGGATAACTTGAATGGTGCCGCCTAAATAGTCTCCTCGGCGCTCTTTGCGCAACACATCTTGATACACACGTCCTGTGGTAAAATTATTTTTTTGTGTCATTCGTGTCCGAATGAAACGCTCATAATGACCTAAATCTAAATCGGTCTCAGCCCCGTCTTCGGTCACAAATACTTCACCATGCTGTAGAGGGCTCATTGTCCCCGGATCGATATTGATATAAGGATCTAATTTTAAAATCGTCACCTTCAAGCCACGACATTCTAATAATGTTGCCAATGAGGCTGCTGTAATTCCTTTACCGAGCGATGAGACGACTCCGCCGGTGACAAAAATAAACTTTGTAGTCGTATTTTCTGTAAGTACTTGTTGTCGCATGGAAGTTAATGATGTTGCCAAAAGAATACCGTTACTATAGCAAAGTTATTGTGAATTTGCTAGCGATTTTCAAATAGCAATCAATCTGATGATTCTAACAGCTAATGCTATATTTTTAAGTTAAGAAGGTCGTCTATGTTCCCATTTTTGGACAAATGTTTTAGAAAAATGATGGGGCTTAAGTCCAACTGATTCTCGTAATTCATTAATATCTAAAGGCGGTAATTCCCAAAACTGGCCTCGGCGGACACGCTTGGGTAACAAAATTTGACCATACCGAACGCGTGTCAAACGACTTACTGTCACATCAAGGGCACTAAACAATCTTCTGACTTCTCGGTTACGCCCTTCTTGAATCACAACATAGTACCAATGATTTTGACCACTACCGCCATCATATTGAATATCACTAATACGGGCGAGCCCATCCTCTAGCATAATACCATCACGCAACTGTTGTTGCTGTTGATCACTTAATTGCCCATAAACACGAACCGCATATTCACGCTCAACTTGATAGCTTGGGTGCATTAATCGATTGGCTAATTCACCATCGGTTGTAAATAATAACAATCCCGAGGTATTAATATCTAAACGTCCCACAGTCATCCACCGAGCTTGAGCTTTCGTGTAGCGTGACAATGCCTGAAATACGGTGGGACGATTGTCCGGATCCGATGTAGTACAAATTTGACCTTCTGGTTTATGATAAATCAAAACCCGAGGCCTTGTCGTCCCATGACGCGCCCGACGCAATGGTTTGTCATTCACCAGTATTTGATCTTCTAATGACGCACGCATACCAATGGTTGCAACTTGACCATTGACTTTAACACGTCCTTGACTAATCCATTGCTCCATTTGTCGACGTGAGCCAAATCCTTGTTGTGCCAATAGTTTTTGTAACTTTTCCATCATTCTTTATTTACCACGCTTTAATTTCTTCATCACTCATTGAATTTAATTTTAACCGAACGGCCATTGCCTGATCCGTTTTGCCTAATGCTTTTAATACTTCATATTGCAATTCAAGTAAGTCTCGATTCGGTTGCCCTGTTTGTAAAACCCGCTGTATCTGGTGCTCAGCCTTTTTATATTGTTTTTCATGAAAATAAATGTTGGCTAATGCCCAATGTGCCGTCGGATGCGATCCGGCTTGCTGTGTGACACGCTTAAACATTTTTTTCGCTTGAGCATCTTGATCATGGGACATCAAACAATCTCCATACAATAAAAATGTTTGTGTTAATTCATCATTGTTAGGTGAGGCAACGGCATCATTAAACAATTCAAGCGCAACATCATAATTATCCGATGTTTTTTTGCATAAAAATTGCGCATACATCACCATGGTCCTAGGATCTCCCGGTGCACGTTTCAAAGCTTCTTTGTAGGCATCATTTGCCCGAGATTCCATTCCAATATTTTGGTAATAAAATCCTCTGGCATAAAGTACTGAAGGTAGCTGACCATCATCAAATTGCTCAGCACGTTGCAACATTTTTTTGGCCCGATCATACATATGTTTTTGTGTATAGCTAATAGCAAGCTCAGCATTCATATTAGCTGCTTTTTTGGGTGAGTACTGCTTGTGTTCCCCTACATGTTCAGTGCCAGGCCGAGAACTTGTCGCACAACCATTCATTAAGCCAGCCATACTTACCAGAATTATCCCTAACCACCAAGATTTATGTTTGTTCATGCGCGCGCTCCTTATTATACCGTGCTTGTCGTTTTGTTTTATCTTGTACCTGTCCGACTAATTGACCACACGCTGCATCAATGGCATCTCCACGCGTTTTGCGAATTGTGGCAATTAAACCAGCTTGGTTTAAGTAGTCATAAAAACGATGAATCCGATTGTTGCTTGGTTTTTTGTAAGGGGTCCCTGGATAAGGATTAAAAGGAATCAAATTAATTTTACTAGGTAACTGATACGATGCAAGCAAATCAATTAACGCTTGAGCATGTTCAATTGAGTCGTTGACCTGATCCATTAATGTATACTCAAACGTAATATGCTTATGTGGTCCGTGCTGTGCATAACGTTGGCAGGCTTTTAATAACTGATCAATTGGATACTTACGGTTAATCGGCACTAACTCATCGCGTAATTCATCAGTCGGTGCATGCAATGATACCGCTAATGAAACGCCAATTTCTTCAAGCATTTGATCAATCCGAGGCACCACACCGGAGGTGCTTAATGTCACACGTCGTTTTGATAGTCCATAGGCATCATCATCTAACATGATTCCCATCGCTGGAATAACATGCTCATAGTTCATTAATGGCTCACCCATGCCCATCATGACCACATTTGTGACTTTTTGCTCACCACCTTTGGCTTCTAAAGCTCGAACGGCAGTCCATACTTGTCCAATAACTTCAGCAATCGTCAAATTACGATTAAAACCTTGCTTACCAGTGGAACAAAAACTACAGTTCAATGTGCACCCGACCTGAGATGAAACACAGAGTGTCCCACGTTTGGCTTCTGGAATATAGACAACTTCAATCGCATTTCCACCCCCCACTTGAATCAAAAACTTATGCGTCCCATCCGGTGAAGCTTTGGAAAATAACACCGTTGGCTCTTGAACAACGGCATGTTGCTGCAAGTCGGCCCGTAATTTTTTGCTTAAGTCTGTCATGCGTTCAAAGTCAGTGACCCCGCGTTGATGAATCCATTTAAATACTTGACGCGCATGAAAAGGTTTAGCCTCTAATTGCTCGGTAAAGTATTGTGTCATTTGCGCTTTTGTCATTCCCATTAAATCGACCGATTGCATGGTTACCCTCTATGTTTTTGTTACTATCATTTTTTAAGTTGCGCCGACTGGGACGGCTTGTTCTGCTGTATGATCGGCAAATCGGCAAAAACGCCCTTCAAAGTGGACTTTGATATTGCCAATCGGACCATTTCTTTGTTTTCCAATAATAATTTCACCTAATCCTTTGTTATCCTGCTTATCCTTATGATATACCTCATCTCGGTAGATAAACATAATCACATCAGCATCCTGCTCAATCGCACCAGATTCTCGCAAATCAGACATCATCGGACGTTTATCGGCTCGATCATCAACTCCTCGATTTAATTGAGACAGTGCAATGACAGGCACATTAAGTTCTTTTGCCAAAGACTTTAAACTCCGTGAAATTTCTGAGACCTCTTGTGTCCGGTTATTCTCATAACCTGGTACTTTCATTAATTGCAAATAGTCCACGACAATTAAACTTAATCCACCATGATCTTTAAACACACGACGGGCTCTTGAACGTACATCAGATGGCGTTAAAGCCGCCGTATCATCAATATGCATGTTCATTTGATTCGATAAAATTTCCATGGCAGCGGTAATTTGCGCCCAATGGTTATCTTCTAAACGGCCATTTCGTAACAAGCTTAAATCAACACGCCCTAATGAGGCGAGCATCCGTAATAAAATATCTTCCGATGGCATTTCTAAACTAAAAACTAATACCGGTTTTTTGGCATCACGCGCTACATGTTCGGCAATATTAATGCCAAAAACGGTTTTCCCCATGGAAGGACGACCTGCAATAATTGACAAACTTGCCGGATGCAACCCTGACGTCATATGATCTAAATCCGAAAAACCACTTGGTGTGCCGGTCACCCCACCTTTTGATTCCATCATTTGATCAATTTTTTCAATCACATTCGGGACAATTTGCTTAACAGACTGAGGGCCTGTTTCTTCAATCGATTGGCGTTCGGTGACACTTAATATTTTTTGTTCAGCCGCATCCAGTAAGGTATCCAGTTTTTGGCCTTGTGGCTTGTAGACCATATCAGCAATATCAGTTGCCGTTTTAAGCAAATGGCGTAACTGAGAACGCTCTTTAACAATTTCAGCATAAGCGGTGATATTCGCCACCGTTGGAGTATTTTGTGCTAAATCAGCTAAATAGCTTAATCCACCGGCTTGATCTAATAAATTAGCTTGGCTTAACGTATCACTTAACGTGACAATATCAAATGGCATTTCTTGATGAACTAAATGCTGTATTTGCTGAAAAATGGTTTGGTGTTTTTTATGAAAAAAGTCTTGGTATGTTAACAACCCCTCTACTTTTTCCCAGCTGTCATTATCTAATAACAAACTGCCAATCACAGAACGCTCAGCTTCTAATGAATTCGGGGGTTGTTTTATTTGACTTAACATTGTTTGGTTTGATGAATCAAACGATTGTGCCATTTTTCAGCCATCTCCTTTATGCAAAAAAAAACCATGTGGTTTGACGCACATGGTCGGATTATAGCGAACTTCTTTTAAGATGTAAATTTAATATCACGCGCCTAGCGGCACAATCAATTAAGAGACTTCTTGAGCAACCACTTCAACCGTTGCGGTGGCATTGATATTGCTATATAAGTGGATGACAACTTCAAATGTTCCTACTGTACGAATTGGCCCTTCTGGCATGCGTACATAGCTTTTAGCAATGTCAACAGAAGCTTGCTGTGAAATAGCTTCTGCAATTTCTTTTGTGCCAACAGAACCAAACAACTTGCCACCATCACCAGCATTTGCTTCAACGGTAAAGGTTTTAGCTTCAATGGCTTCGGCTGAATGCTTAGCACGCTCAAAACGTTGAGCTTCAGCTTTTTCAAGCTCAGCACGTTGTTTTTTGAACGTTTCAATATTACTTTTAGTTGCACGAACCGCTTTACCATAAGGAACTAAATAATTACGGGCATAACCAGGCTTGACTGTGACAACATCACCCAAAATGCCTAAGTTTTCAACTCGTTCTTTTAAAATGACTTCCATCTTTTAAACCTCTTTGGCTTGAATTAATTAAAATGACGATCACAATAAGGGATCAAGGCCAAATAACGTGCTCGTTTAATCGCTGTTGTTAACTGGCGTTGATATTTCGCACGTGTTCCGGTGATACGACTTGGCACAATTTTACCTGTTTCTGTAATATAACTTCTTAATGTGTCTAGATCTTTGTAATCAATCTCTTTGACACCTTCTAATGTAAAACGACAGACTTTACGACGACGATTCATAAGTAACAGCTCCTTTATTTATTCGCTTCTTGCTTGGCTTCTTTTTGCTTTTGCATCATGACCGATGGCTCAGTAACCGGTTCATCTTTACGCGTGATTAAGTGACGCAAAATCGCATCATTATAACGGAAAGACTCTTGTAACTCAGCAAGCACTTCATTACCACACTCAATATTTGTTAAAATATAGTGCGCTTTGTGCAAATCAGCAATTGGATAAGCAAGCTGGCGTCGTCCCCAGTCTTCATAACGGTGAATTTTGCCACCATCTTTTTCAATCATTTGTTGATATTTTTCAACCATCGCAGATAAGCGATCGCTTTGATCTGGATGAACCATCATTACAATTTCATAATGTCGCATATGAGTTATCTCCTTGAAACTCTTTATGGGTTATCGTTCGACTCGATAAGCTATCAAAACCCTTTTTGATAGCAAAGAGTACTGATCATCTTAATACGTTTGCTCAATAAAAACAAGTCATTTTGATTAATCGCCGGATTGTTTTGCTTGACTAGCTAACCCTTGAAGAATGTTTAAGGCAACACTGAGTTGATAGTCACGATAGGCTAATGGTTTGTCATCCTTTGCTTCATCACTCTGATCATCGGATGTTGATTGCCCATTTAATATCGCTTGACTCAAACGCAATCGTTTTTGCATTGATTGTTGCTCTGGATCATATTCAATCGTTTTTTGTGACACTCGAATATCTGGCGTAATGCCTTTTTCTTGGATATCATCGCCCGAGGGAGTATAATAATGAGCAATAGTTAATTTCAATGCCCCATCATCTAATGGGATGACTGATTGAACTGTGCCTTTTCCAAATGTTTCAGACCCAACAATGACCGCCCGATGATGATCCCTTAATGCCCCAGCAACAATTTCTGAGGCTGAAGCTGAACCATGATTGACCAACACGACGATTGGAATCCCATGCGTCATATCAGATGTTTTAGCCTTTTTGCGCATCTGAGCATCTGGGCTACGGCCTTTAGTATAAACAATGGTTTTATCCGATAAGGCATCGGCATCTAAAAACATATCAGAAACAACTTGGGCCCCATCAATAATCCCACCAGCATTATTACGTAAATCTAAAATAATACCAGCTAATTGACCATCTGTTTCTTTTTCTAACCCATCAAGGGCTGATTTTAATTGCTCACCCGTTTGCGATTGAAAACTTTTGATTTGAATGTACCCAAAACGATGATCTAATACTTCTGAATCAATCGGATGAATATCAATTTTTTCGCGGGTGATGGTTATATGTTTCGGTTTCCGTGAATTTGGATCAATCACCACTAAGTCTACATCCGTTCCTACTTTCCCACGCATTAAATTAACCGCTTGATCAATCGACATATCCTGAACTGGTTTACCGTCAATGCGAATAATATAATCACCAGCTTTAATACCGGCTTTATCGGCTGGTGTATCAGCAATAGGGGCGATAACTTCTAATAGACCATCTTCCATCGAGACTTGAATTCCAACACCGGCAAAATGCCCCTGTGTCGATGATCTTAAGTTTTCTAGGTCTTGAGCGCTTAAATAACTTGAATGCGGATCAAGTTTACGCAACATGCCTTCAATGGCCCCTTGAGTTAATTCTTGCGTGTCTACATCATCAACATAACCTTGTTGCACAATATGGGCTGATTGCATGATGCTTTTTAATTGTGACTGACTTAATGGTAATTGCTGTGGACGCATTGAAATTTGTTGGCCAGAATTCGATGACTGATTCCCTGTCGCAGCAAAACAAGAGACGGTTAAAAGACCCATTATTCCAAATGTTGTGATTATCTGCCATGGCTTAATCCGTTTCATTGAATTCCTCTTCTTGACTTAATGAGTGGTTATTTTTGATTCGATGCTTTTTAATACGCTGTTTTAGCTGCGGGCTTGCTTCAAATCGAACCGTATCAGCTAAAACCTCGGGTGGTTTTTTTTGAAAAAAACTCACCCGTTTTTGTGTCATGACAAATTGTCCAAATCCTTTCCAACGGACAGCGCCTTGTTCGTGCAAAAGCTGCTGCCAGGTTGCAAAAAATGCCTCAGTACAGTGTTTAGCTTCTGCGCTTGATAAACTACACATTTCTTGTAATCGGTTGATCACCATTTGTTTTGTTATCGTACTCATACGCGTAATGTTACACCATGTTGTTGGGTGAGTGTTGTGACAATCTGATGAGTTACATCCGTTAATTGCGCTTCACTCAATGTTTTGTCAGGATCTTGCAGGGTCACTTTAATCGCCACACTTTGATATCCCTGGTCCACTGAATCTCCTTGGTAGATGTCAAAAACTTCAACCTTTTGTACCACGGCAATATTTAATTGTTCAATGGTTTGTAATAATTGACCTACTGCCACGTCCTCTGGCACAAGCAATGCAAAATCACGTGTGACTTGTGGGTATTTTGACACTGGCTGATAAATGGGCAATATATGGGCTTGTAGTGCCGCTAAATCAGCTTCAAAAACAATCGGGGCACTAGATTTAATTTGTAATGCGCTCATGACATCCGGATGTAAGCGCCCTAGAACTCCGACACATTTCCCATCGATATCAAGGTAAGCTGATTGACCTGGATGCAACCAAGTGACGGTTTGACACCTGCGCCACTGATAAGACTGACCTGTCATTGCTAGCAAAGCCTCAACATCGCCTTTAACATCAAAAAAATCAACAGCCTGTTTGGCATCACGCCAATTACCTGCTTGTTTGAGTCCACTGGCTAACAAGGCAATTTTGTGCTGATGCGTATAAGCATGCTGTTGTGTTTGAAAAAAGCACTGACCTTGTTCAAATAAACGAATAGTTTCTTGTTGCCGTCGAGTATTATGCTTAAATGATTGGACTAATCCTGGGATTAAGCTTTGCCGCATCATAGCCATTTCTGAGGCAATTGGATTTTTCAGCACAATTGGCTGCTGATGGGCAAATGTTTGTCCTAATGCCGGATCAATAAAGCTAAAGTTAATAACTTCATAATAGCCACGATCAACAAACAAATCAGTAATACGATTCGTGGATTGTTCATGCTCTGTGACATCTGGTTGACTCAATGTTAATTGTGGATTTTCCATTGGTAAGTTTGCATAACCATACAATCGGGCGACTTCTTCAATCAAGTCTTGGGCAATGCTGATATCAAACCGGTAGCTTGGTGCTTGCACTTGCATGCAATCATCACCAACTTGCCATTGAACTGACATGGATAACCGTGTTAAGTAGTCATGAATGGCTTGCCCCGAAAGGTCCGTCCCTAATAAGCGATTGACCTGTTGGCATGATAAAGTAATTACAGGATTTTCTGGCACTTTTGCCGCATTTGTCGCAACCATTGGGCTTGCCTGGCCACCGGCTAATTGCTGTATTAACTGGCAAGCCATTTCTAATGCGGTTTTTTGCAATGCTGGATCAACGCCGCGTTCAAATCGATGTGATGAATCGGTATGAAGACCATACTGTCGAGCTTTACCTGCAATGGCTTCCGGTTTAAAATAGGCACTTTCAACAAACACGTGCTGTGTTTGATCACTCACCGCACTGTTCTGGCCGCCCATAATCCCGGCTAATGCCACTGGTGCTTTTTGATCAGCAATCACTAAGGTTTGCGAATCACAGGTCACCTGATTGCCATTTAATAAGGTCAGTGACTCATCAGAGTGAGCGTAGCGCACAAACAATTCATCAGTTAGCTTATCTGCGTCAAATGCGTGTAAGGGCTGGCCTGTCAATAACATCACATAGTTAGTTATATCAACAAGCAAGGCAATGGGTTCAATTCCACTGCGTTGTAAACGTTGAACCATCCACTCGGGCGTTGGTTGGCTTGGGTCAATATTCGTTAACAAGCGTCCAGCATAATGGGGACATGCATCAGAAGCTTGGATGGTGACAGTCTTATCACATGCCCCGTTTTCGCTGATGCTCGCCTGATGTAAAGGGGCCACTAGCGTATCATTCAAAGCCCCAATCTCGCGGGCAACCCCGTATACACTTAAACAATCTCCGCGATTTGGTGTTAAATCAATTTCAATCACGCTATCATCAAGCTGTAGATAGGTCCGGATATCTTGGCCTACAGGCGCATCGTTTGCTAACGGCATTAATCCGTCATGATCACCGGGCAAACCTAGCTCATCGCTGGAGCATAACATGCCTTGTGATGCCACTCCTCGCAATTTAGCCGGCTTGATTTTAAAATCATTTGGCAATGTCGCACCAATTGTAGCAACGGGAAATTTCCCTCCTTCAACAACATTCGGCGCCCCACACACGATAGATAAAGACTCTGATTGGCCAATATCAACATCACATAATTGGAGTTTATCCGCATTCGGATGCGGTTTGATTGATTGGACTTGCCCGACAACGACGCCATTAAATTCAGGGGCCACCGGACTGATACCTTCGACTTCTAGGCCGGCTTGTGTGAGTTGGTGACATAGTGTTTCAACCGACTGGTCAATGGCAATATATTGTTGTAACCATGCGTAACTTAATTTCATAAATTCCTCTGCAACTGATTAAGTAAATTGACGTAAAAAACGAATATCATTCTCAAAAAACAACCGCAAATCGTTGATTTGATAGCGCAACATGGCAAGGCGTTCCACCCCCATGCCAAAGGCAAATCCTTGATAAACCGTTGGATCGATATCACAGGCTTTTAATACGTTCGGATGCACCATGCCACAGCCAAGCACTTCAAGCCAGCCACTCTGTTTACAAACGCGGCATCCTTGACCATGACACATCACACATGCGATATCCACTTCGGCAGAAGGTTCCGTAAATGGGAAGTAAGACGGGCGAAACCGTAAATCAACTGATTTTTCAAAAAATGCATTTAAAAACTGTTGTAAAAGGCCTTTTAGTTGTGAAAATGATGCATTTTGATCGACCCATAAGCCTTCAACTTGGTGAAACATCGGGCTATGTGTGACATCTGAGTCACAGCGATAAACCTTGCCAGGGGCAATAATCCGAAATGGGGGTTGTCCTTGTGACATGGTTCGTACCTGTACATTAGACGTGTGCGTGCGTAAGACGGTTTGAGGGTCAAAATAGAAAGTATCATGCATCGCTCGGGCTGGATGGTGCGGTGGGATATTCAAGGCTTCAAAGTTATGATAATCATCTTCAATTTCTGGGCCTAAAGCAATGTCAAAACCACAGCGTTGAAAAAATGTTTCAATCCGTTGCACAGTTGTTGTCACTGGGTGTTTTGCCCCAACAGGTTGACTGACTCCGGGTAAGGTAACATCAATGGTTTCTTGTTTCAGTTGCTGGGCTTGGGCTTGGGCTCTTAATGAGGTCTTGCGCTCATTAATGGCTTGTTGTAATTGTGTTTTAGCTTCATTGACTGCTTTACCAAGCTTAGGCTTTTCTTCTGCTGGCAAACTGCCTAGCTGTTTCATGACACTGGTCAGCTGGCCTTTTTTACCCAAGTACTCCACTCGCAAGCTTTCTAACTGTTCCACCGTTTCGGCTTGCTTAATGGCGGCTAATGCCTGTTGCTCAATTTGATTTACTTGTTGCATCATTAATCCTGATTTATATTGTTCATCTTATTGATTCATGCGAAATATGATTTTTTTTCATTGCTTAGCCTATCATTCAGACGTTTTTAGCAATGGTTTAATTGGTCATTATTATAAGTGATTTATGTTAAAAGTGCTACCACCTTATTAAGCACTTCTCGATTCGCCGGCGGCATTGGGTAATCATACAATGTGTCAATGGGCACCCAAGCTAAACGCTGCCCTTCTTGAGCCACAGTTTGGCCTTGGTACTGTTCAACCCAATAAAAATCAATGTTGATTTGACAGTCGGTTTGCTGAAAGATAACGCTTTCAAAGTGCCGATAGTCGGTCGCTTGAATCCCAATTTCTTCGGCTAGTTCACGTTGTAAGGCTTGAGCACTGGTCTCTGAATTATGACATTTACCTCCAGGAAATTCCCAAAGTCCGGCATAATGTTGGTGTTTTTGACGTTGTGTTAAACAAATCTGGCTT
>CAZAJS010000006.1:0-34542 GCA_964485635.1 uncultured Francisellaceae bacterium | reverse complement strand
TCCCCCGCGTTGCGCTGCTAACAGCTTTTCTTTTAATCCCCCAATCGGCAAGACGTCCCCTCGTAAGGTAATCTCACCAGTCATGGCCACGTCACGTCGAACCGCTCGGCCAGTGACAACAGACATTAACGCCGTTGCCATGCCAACCCCAGCACTTGGGCCATCTTTAGGAATCGCCCCTTCTGGAACATGAATATGAAAATCCTGTTTTTGAAATTGCTCAGTGGCAATATCAAATGCTTCGGCATGACTTCTGACAACCGTATAAGCCGCATCAATGGATTCTTCCATGACTTTACCTAGTTTCCCTGTAGCTTTGACTTTCCCTTTGCCAGGCATCATAGCCGTTTCAATGGTTAACAAATCACCACCAACTTGCGTCCAGGCCAAGCCCGTGACTTGGCCCACTTGATGCGCCTCGGCCATCAAACCATAATGATAACGTGTCACGCCAAGGTAATCTTCAACATTCTCCGATGTAATGGTAACCGATTCAAAGGAACCTCGTTTTTTGGCTAAAGCATTTTTTTTGACCACTTGACGACAAATTTTATGAATCATTTGTTCTAGCTGGCGAACACCGGCTTCACGCGTGTAGTAACGAATAATGCTTAATAATACATCATTTGACAATGGTGTTAATTCGCCTTTTTTAACATTATTTTCTTTAATCGCTTTTGGCACTAAATATTGTTGAGCAATATTCATTTTTTCATTTTCTGTGTACCCAGACAGGTCAATAATTTCCGTCCGATCACGCAAAGGTTCTGGGATTGTATCTAATGAATTTGCTGTCGTGATAAACATCACATCCGATAAATCATAATCCACTTCAAGATAATGATCATTAAACGTGTGGTTTTGCTCCGGATCGAGGACTTCTAGCAAAGCAGAAGCCGGATCCCCGCGAAAATCACTGGATAATTTGTCGATTTCATCTAATAAAAATAATGGATTTCGTGTGCCAACTTTGATCATTTTTTGCATGATCTGTCCTGGCAAGGATCCGATATAGGTCCGACGATGCCCGCGGATTTCAGATTCATCTTTCACCCCACCTAAGGCCATACGGACATATTCACGTCCTGTGGCACGAGCAATTGACCGTCCAACAGAGGTTTTTCCGACACCTGGTGGACCGACTAAACATAAAATAGGCCCTTTTAATTTCCGTTGACGTTGTCCAACGGCTAAATATTCTAAAATGCGTTCTTTGACTTTTTCCAAGCCATAATGATCTTGATTTAAAACTTTTTCAGCACGTACTAAGTCCCGTTTGACCTTAGTTTTTTCATACCACGGCAAGGATAGAAGTGTCTCAATATAAGTCCGCCCCACGGAAGCCTCTGACGAAGCCATGGGCATGCCTTTGAGTTTTTTCAGCTCCCCAAAGGCTTTTTTACGCGCCTCGTCAGACATATGACTGGCTTCAATGCGCTGCTTGAGCTGCTCAAGCTCTTGGGTTTCATCTACATCACCAAGTTCTTTATGAATGGCTTTCAGTTGCTCATTCAAATAATATTCACGTTGATTTTTTTCAACTTGTGATTGAACGCGGGATTTGATGGTTTGCTCAACTTCAAGAATATCAATTTCTTCATACAAATAAGTGAGCAATTGTTCTGCTCTGGCCTTTAAGTCTGATTGTTTCAGAATATTTTGACGTTTTTGCACACTAGTTGATAAAAGTGCAGCAGTCATATCCACCACACGGCCAAGGTCTTTGTCTGCTTTAATCGTACTTAATGAGTCTTTGGAGATTTGACCACTTAACTCGGATAGTTTATTTAACGCTGATAAAACGCTTTGCAACATGGCTTGCCATTGCTTATCATCTAAGCTATCTTCTTCCGTGTTAAGCAACACGAGATCTGCTGTAATATATTTTTGCTCTTCTGGTGCGTGAAATGCCGTTGCACGAGCACGCTGTAACCCTTCTACTAAGACTTTATTTGTCCCATCAGGTAATTGCATGACTTGTAAAACTTTCGCATATGTCCCAACTTCATAAAGCTGATCATGATCCGGTTCTTCATCATCATGTTGCTTTTGAGCCGTTAAAAAAACATGCTGATCCCCTTCATTCGCATGCGTAATAGCCGCGATTGATTTATCACGTCCAACAAATAACGGGACCGCCATATAAGGGAAAACAACCATATCGCGCAGGGCAATCACAGGTGTGGCTTGTTCCAGTCGATTTTTTTCTTCATCCATTGTTTCAATCCTCATGTTGTATAACTAACCGCTAGATGTTCTTGGCGCCCATCTGAGTAAGTCAATTGTGCTTGTCCGGTCCCATCGATGACTGGCTGATCAATCGTAACATGGCTGACCCCTTCGTAGCTTGGTAGCTCAAACATAATATCTGATAAGGCATTTTCTAAAATAGAACGTAAGCCACGTGCTCCAGTTTTTAATTTGATCGCTTGATCTGCTGCCGCTTTTAAGGCCTCAGTGGTAAAGTCAATCTCAATGGATTCTAAGGCAAATAAGGCTTGATATTGGCGAATTAAGGCATTCTTAGGCTCTGTTAAAATCCGTACTAAGGCATCTTCATTAAGCTGGTCAAGTACGGCCGTGACAGGTAATCGACCAATAATTTCAGGAATCAAACCAAATTTAACTAAATCATCCGGCTGGACATGCTTCATTAACGCATTATGTTGATCTTCATCAATCCGTGATGATAAATCCGCACCAAACCCAATTTTGACCTTTTCCATACGCTGCTGAATAATGGATTCAATTCCTGCAAAGGCCCCGCCACAAATAAATAAGATATGACTGGTATCAACATTCACCATTTCTTGGTTCGGGTGTTTTCGTCCACCTTGAGGCGGCACAGAGGCCACGGTTCCTTCAATCAATTTTAATAATGCTTGCTGAACACCTTCACCAGAAACATCCCGTGTGATCGAAGCACTTTCAGATTTGCGAGCAATTTTATCTAGCTCATCAATATAGATAATGCCTTTTTGTGCTTTTTCGGCATCAAAATCAGCACTTTGTAATAACTTTTGAACGACATTCTCCACATCATCCCCAACATACCCGGCTTCAGTCAACGTTGTTGCATCGGCAATGGCAAATGGAACATTAAGCATTTTGGCTAATGATTGAGCTAAAAACGTTTTACCAGAACCTGTCGGGCCAATTAATAAAATATTACTTTTATTCAGCTCGACTTCTTGGTCTTGAATCTCATGCTTTTTATAAATACGTTTATAGTGATTATAAACCGCAACTGATAAGGTCCGTTTTGCACGATCTTGACCTACAACATAATCATCTAAATGTTGTTTGATTTCAGCAGGACGCGGTAATGGTTGATTTTCTTGTGGATCACTGGCGACATCATCATTTGGATTTTCAATTAAATGTTGGCACTGATCAATGCATTCATTACAGATAAAGACATTGTTGCCACCGGCAATCAGTTTTTTTACTTCATCCCGGGATTTGCCACAAAAAGAACAATATTGCATTTTTTCATGAGTTTTTTGCCCACTTTTATTTCTTGGCATGATTTTTCCCTAATTGGTTCGATTCAACACGTCAAGGCTGAAAATCGCCAGCCATTGAGACACACTTGTTTCAACAAATATTGTGGCATTAATCAGCTTTTCAAGCCATATTCCTGTTGCTTATGTTTCCTTGCTAGCGGTTACTGCACTGCGTGTGCTAATCACTTTGTCAATGAGTCCATAATTTTTTGCTTCATCGGCCATCATAAAATTATCTCGGTCAGTATCTTTAACAACTTGTTCATAAGGCTGGCCTGTATGATGGGCTAATACATGGTTTAAACGCTCTTTAATGCGCAAAATATTATTCGCATGAATTTCAATATCTGAGGCTTGTCCTTGGAAACCGGCTAAAGGTTGATGAATCATGATCTGAGCGCTTGGGAGACTAAAGCGTTTGCCAGAAGTGCCAGCGGCAAGCAAAACAGCGCCCATACTTGCCGCTAATCCAGTACAAATGGTATTAATATCTGGTTTAATAAATTGCATAGTATCATACAATCCCATACCAGCGGTAACTGACCCGCCAGGTGAATTAATATAAAAATGAATATCTTGATTCGGATCTTCGGATTCTAAAAACAACAATTGGGCTATAACAAGATTAGCAGTTTGATCATTGACTTCCCCATTTAAAAAGATGATCCGTTCTTTTAATAAGCGTGAATAAATATCAAATGAGCGTTCACCGCGAGCCGTTTGCTCGACAACCATTGGGACTAAATTATTTTCGATCATATTAGAAAATTCCTTTTATTATCGCTTATGACTAACAAAAGCCACATGAGGTGGCTTTTGTAGACAGTTGACTCTATTGACTTAGCTTGCAAATAAATTCATATTACTGCTGTTGTTGTGGCATGGTTTGACGAACTAGTTCAAAAAAGTCATGCTCTTTATCTTGCACTTGTGCTTGTGACATCACCCAGTCAACTAATTTGTTCTCAATCACAGCATTTTTAATTTGCTCAAGCTCTTTTTCATTTGACTGAATATGCTGACGGAATTCATCGGCATCTTCATAAACAGCTGCCATTTCTTCAATCATGGCATTAACACTTTCATCATCTGCTTCAAATGCTTGCGTGTCAATCAAATGATTCATGATTAAGCCAAGTTTAACACGCGATTTTGCTTGCTCTTCAAATAAATTATCTGGCAAATCATCAACGTTTAATTGAGCATTTTGTCCACCCATG
The DNA here is from genome assembly GCA_964485635.1 of uncultured Francisellaceae bacterium. GTDB lineage: Bacteria > Pseudomonadota > Gammaproteobacteria > Francisellales > Francisellaceae > CAZAJS01. The sequence goes on along the minus strand of CAZAJS010000006.1, from coordinate 29,816 downwards.
CGCTTCAATAAGTCTTGCTTGGCATTTTTGATTTCACGTTGCACAAGCGCTTTAGGCAATTGTACATCAACATGGTTGCTTAAGGCTTCAAAAACGCTGTCTTTCATTTTACGACGTTTAGCATTGTTTAATTCACGAGCCATATTTTCTTTGATTTCATGATAAAAATCATCCACACCGCCTTTAATATCAAGCTTAGCGACAAATGCTTCATCAATTTCTGGCAGCTCAGGGGCTTGAATGCTATTAAGTGTCACTTTAAATTCAGCGGCTTTACCTGCAAGCGATTCTTGATTATAGTCTTCAGGGAATTCAACGGCAATCGTTTTTTCCTGTCCGACTGTCATGCCTTCAATTCCTTGCTCAAAGTCAGCAATCATTTGGCCTGACCCGAGGGTTAGCTCAACATCTTGTCCTTGGCCACCATCAAAGGTTTCACCATCCACATAACCAGTAAAATCGACCTTGACTTTATCATCTTGTTGTGCCGGACGATCAGTCACATCATGCCACGTTGCTAGCTGCTTACGCAAATTATGTACCATTTGCTCAACTTGCTGATCACCAAATTCAACAACCGGGTTTTCAACTTGCATTTGTGATAAATCATCGATTTGCATTTCTGGCAAAACTTCGACATTTGCATCAAATACAACTGGCTTGCCTGTTTCATTTTGTTGCATATCAATTTCAACGCCCACAGCTTGAAGGCCATGGTCTTGGATGGCTTGCTGGTAAGTATTCGGCAATAAATCCGATAATACTTCTTGGCGAACTTGCTCGCCATATTTACGGCGAATAAATGAAACCGGTACTTTCCCTGGGCGGAATCCATCAATTTTCGCAGTTTTTGCGATTTTTTTAAGACGCTTTTCAACTTCTGGATCGATTTTTTCAGCAGGAATTTCAATTCCTAATTGACGATGAATGCCTTTTTGTTCTTTCAATGTTACTTGCATTGTTCTTCCTTTCAGAATTTGCGGTTACTCTTGACTACGTTCACCTATTTAAATAACAACGGTGTAAACCGTCGTAAACGGTATCGTAAAAATTCTATAAGGTCAAAACATAATTGTCTAGCATTTTAATGCGACAATTTCAACAAAACAGATTTATTATCATCACAATTTATGGCATATTAAGGGCTGTCTTGACATATTACCATCATCGAATTGATAACCTAACAATGGAGTTTATATTAATGATTTCTGGTGTTTTATTACTTTTATTGCTTATCGCCCCATTAATCTGGGCAGGCATTCAGGCTGTTATTTTCCCACACCAAGATCGACTCAAATTATTTTCTAATTATTATATTGGCGTGCATGCATTAATGATTAGCCTGATTAATGGCTTTTTTTACAGCTTTAATCATCAATATATGGCACATTTTCATATCACCAACGCGCATACAGCATTATTTACAGATATCGGTTTCATGCACTTTTCCATTGCGCTTGTGGCCATCTTAAGTCTTTTTAAACCTTTTTCATTTAAAGCATGTATTTGTTTTTTATATGCCGTTTTGTCAATTTTTCAGGCCATGGAGTTGCTGTTTATTTATCCGCATAACGAAGCCATTGTGCTAGTCACACCAGATTATTTATTATTTGAAGGTCTGCTTATGTTGGCAAATGCTATGGTATTTTTTATTTTTTATTTTTTATTATATAAAAAAAATTATTTTTTATTTTAAAAGGTCAATGCGATGGGCTAATTAACGTGGTAGCCCCCAGCGCTTTTGAACATTAGCAACTGACTGATCAATGAATTCTGCTAAATCAAGTGGCTGAGCAATTTCTTGGCTTAAGGGAATTAATTGCCCTTGTGCTAAATTATAAACCATGGCCGTGACAGTTAAGGGCTGACCGCGCTTCCAAGCTTTGCGCACCGGTGGCATCACTGAAATCATAGCCGCTTGCTCAATAGCATTTAATTCACAGGCTAAATCCCATTGGCGTTGTTCTGATTGGCCTGCTGCTGACTGTTGTTTCACATCCGCTAATAAGGACTGATATTTTTGACAAATCGACTTAATCGGCTGAATCCAATTATCCACCACATCAGCCACATCAAGAGCGCGTAAGGCTGCTTCAACCCCCCCACAACAATAATGGCCTTTGACAATGACGTGTTTGACCTGTAAAACATCCACGGCATAGGTTAAAGACGCTAGTAAGCTGGTATCATGACCGCTAACAATGTTGGCCACATTTCGATGAACAAAGACTTCCCCCGGTGTTAATCCACAAATTTGTAAAGGTGAGACACGGCTATCGGCACATCCGACAAAAAAGTATTGTGGTGATTGACCTTTGGCAAGATTTTGAAAATAGCTTGGATCTTTTTCTAAACATTGACTGGCCCATTGGCGACTTTTAACGACAAGTTGACTAATTGTTGGCATCGGATATTCCTCTAACTGATTATGTAGTTGATGACAATTCACCAGTGATATTTTGCCCTAACATTTTTTTGATTTCTATTGTTGATTGACCAGAAAAACGTAATAAGCAAAATAATTTGGTTAATGCAGCCTCATCCGTCATATCTGCCCCACTAATCACCCCGGCTTGGCGAAGCCCTTGGGCTGTTTGATAGGCAGCCATATTGACATGCCCTTTAATGCATTGCGTACAATTGACAATGACCACACCGCGACGGGTTGCCTCTTGTAATGTTTGCATCATTGCGGCAGTTTGGGGCATATTGCCGGCTCCATAACTTTTTAACACTAAACCTTGTAACGGCGTTTGCAGCACATGAGATAGCACACTAGCATCCATGCCGGGAAACACGGTTAGCATCGCAATTTTAGGCAAATCGTCGTCATAGGTAGCGGTTTGATTTAAAAGATTTGCTTTTGGCCGGCTCGTCCATAACCGTTCAGGATAGAGTTCAATTTCAACACCAACGCGTCCTAAAATTGGATAATTTGGCGAATCAAAAGCACCCAGTCCTGAAGCATCGACTTTCACTGACCGGTTGCCTCTTAATAAGAGTTTACTAAAATAAATACAGACCTCGTGAATTCGAGCGTCCATAGCAAAGATTAAGCTATGTAAAATATTATCAAACGCATCTGACCGGGGCTCAGAAATCGGGATTTGTGCCCCAGTACAAATCACGGGTTTATTCAATCCCATTAACATAAATGATAAAGCTGAAGCGGTATATGCTAGCGTATCTGTCCCATGTAATACCACAAATCCATCATATTTAGCTTGATTCCGCCAAATATCATTTGCAATCGTGACCCAATCAGAGGGTTGTGCATTTGCTGAATCAATTAAAGGAACATATTCTTGCAAATCATAATCTGGCATATGGGCATCGTACATCAATTGCATTTGTGTCAAGCGTTCAGCTAAATAGCCAGCTTTGGGCTGATAGCCTTCTGATGTATTGACCATGCCAATCGTTCCACCGGTATAAATCACATATAACTTTTTATTGACCATTCACCGCCTCCTTAAAAAGCACACCACATCCAACCCCTTGATTAGCTAAAGCATCGGCCCGGTCATTACCATAATCACCACTATGGCCTTTGACCCAATGCCATTGGATCTGGTGTTCTTGACGCAATTGTGCCAGCTGTTTCCATAAATCCTGATTTTTAACCGCTCTTTTGCTAGCAGTTTTCCATCCGCGGGCAATCCACTGATCTAACCAAGTCATAATGCCTTGTCGCAAATATTGCGAATCCGTGTAAATAGCAACTTGACAGGGCTTTTTTAACACTTTTAATGCTTGAATGGCCGCCATTAATTCCATGCGGTTATTCGTTGTATTCGCCTCACCACCATAAATAGCCTTTTCATGGCCATTATAACATAATAAAGCCCCCCAACCCCCTTGTCCTGGGTTTCCTTTACAAGCCCCATCCGTATAAATTGTCACGGTTTTATCCATCGGATCCATATTTATTTACCTTTTAATATTGTCATTTTTTGTTGGTACGTGGCAACTGGCTGTAATGGTGCTTCAGCCGTAACCGGCTGTCTATTATGATCAACTGAAATGGGATCGAGAGATTGTTTATGATAAACACTGGTATATGCCACGGCTAAGCTGGGGAATAAAGGTAATAACCAAGTTCGAATATTCGACCACTGCCATGTTTCATAATGCCATTGTTTTGTTTGCACCATCGGTAAATGGCGCTCAATGACTAAATTGACATCTGCGACCTTGCGTCGATAAGTTTGCCCACTTTCTAGAATGATAAGGTTTCCTCCAGGTGCTAACATCCAAACAGCTTGCTGTAAAATATCCATCCACTGTTTGCCGGCTAATCCATCAGATAAAACAATTAAATCAAAACTGCCCGGCAAAAAAGGCCATGCATCAGGACTAAAACGACACCGATCAGGCACTTGATCACGATGAATAAACCCATTCGTCAGATAATAGGACTGAAAAACACACGGCAACACATCACATTCAGCCTCTGTTAATCCGAGCAGCAAAGCACATTTAAAGCGCTTTCGGCTTAAAAAATGAGCCAAGTCTTGGATCGGTCGTCGCATTGTCATGAACCTTTACTCATTAATATCCAAGGATATGCCACATTTTAGCAAAATAATCAGGGCATGTCTTGGCCACGCAAGCAGCGTTTTGGATTGACACCCCCGGTTGACGCAGCCCAATCAAACTTAATGCCATTGCAATGCGATGATCACCGCAACTGTCTAACTGAGCTGTTTGCCATTGATTTTTTGTCGGATCAATCAATAATCCATCATCACTGGCCTCAACCCATACTCCAACTTGTTCTAAAGCTGTTGCCATGGCTTGAATCCGATCTGATTCTTGATAGCGAGTGTGGTGAATGCCTGTAATGATTGAACGTGTCTGAGCAAAACACGCTAATACGGCAATCGTCATAAATGTATCGGAACAATGGCGCATATGCGCATGAATCCCTTGTATCCGACTTGGCCCAGTGACTTGGACACCGTGGGACGTCTGGAGCACATTTGCACCCATTCGTTCGATTAATGATAAAAAAGCACAATCCCCTTGAATGCTCTGACAAGCCGTATCTAAGACGGTTACTTGTCCTTGCGTTAACATGGCTAAGGCCCAAAAATAAGAAGCAGTGGACATATCCGGCTCAATCACATACTCCCCCGGTGACTGATAGGACTGATTGCCCAAAACCGTGAGCATCTCTGATGTGCTTTCACTGAGCACACCAAAATCCTGCATCATTTGTTGTGTCATGGCCACGTAAGGCATCTGTCGGGCATCTGTTAAATGCAATGTCACCCCCATCGGCAGTAAGCCGCCGGCTAATAGCAACCCTGATACAAATTGACTACTTAAGCGATTATCAATGTGTAACGAGGCTGTCTTAACCGGATGTGGGGTTAGCGTAACTGGTAATTGATCAATTTCTTGGTGAAAGGTTACATGATTGCCTAATTGTCTCAATGCATCAAATAATGGTTTCATGGGTCTTTGACGCAATTGCGCCTGGGCATCGATGAAAAAAGTCCCACTTTGTTGTGCTGCACACAATGCCGGCAAGAACCGACCCATAATCCCTGATTGTTGGCAATTAAATCCAGCTTTTGGACACATCAATCGTCCCTGCGTTCCCTCAATTGTGACTTCTCCGAGGCTCAGGGATCCTTGCTGTTTGACACCAGCCTGTGCTAATACTGTTTGGCATGCCTGGGTATCTTGACTGGCTAATACCCCTTTTAAGGTCGTGGTGCCTTCAGATAAGCTAGCGAGCAATAAAGCGCGATTTGTTAAACTTTTTGATCCAGGCAAATGCACCGTTGCTTGAACTGGTGCTGGATGATAAGGCAGATAGGCTTGCTGCATTACTCACCGCTAAAAAAGGCTTTCATACTCTCAAACCATGAACGTGTTTTTGGATCATGACGTTTTTTTGATTCATTCAGCGATTGCTCTAGCTGCTGTAAGAGTGATTTTTGCTCTGGATTTAAATTCACTGGTGTTTCAACAACAACCTTACACAACAAATCGCCTTGTGAGCCGCTTCGCAATGCTTTTGCACCTTTGCCACGCAAACGGAATACTTTACCTGACTGTGTTTCAGCAGGCACTTTCAGCTTGACTTGCCCCTCTAGCGTGGGAACTTCAATTTCCCCACCTAAACAGGCGGTGACAAAACTGATTGGCATTTCACAACGCAAATCATTGCCATCACGTTCAAAAATTTTATGTGGCTTGACCTTAACAGCCACATATAAATCACCTGAAGGACCACCGTTTTCACCGGCTTCACCTTTACCAGACAAGCGTACCTGATCGCCTGTATCTACACCTGCCGGAATATCGACCGATAACGTTGACACATCCCGCACACGACCTTGGCCATGGCATTTTTCGCACGGATCTTTAATAATTTGTCCAGCACCATGACAGGTTGGACACGCCTGCTCAACCGAAAAGAAACCTTGACTCATCCGAACAGCACCGGCCCCATGACAAGTCTGACAAGTTTTCTTGCCGCTGCCACTTTTTGCCCCAGAGCCATGACAAATATCACAACTGACAAACGAAGGAACCTTGATCGTCTTTTTGACCCCTCTTAACGCCTCTTCTAAGGTCAACTCTAAAGTATATTTTAAGTCACGACCTCTTTGGGCTTGTTGCCGCCGTGAACCACCTCGACGTGATCCACCACCGCCAAAAATATCCCCAAACATATCTCCAAAGATATCTTCAAAGCCACCAAAGCCGCCGCCGGCGCCACCAGCACCGCCAGCTTGCTGGTTAACCCCAGCATGACCAAATTGATCATAGGCTGCGCGTTTTTGAGGGTCGCTTAAGACTTCATAAGCTTCACTGATTTCTTTAAATTTAGCTTCTGATTCTTTGTCATCTGGGTTTTTATCCGGATGGTATTTCATGGCAAGCTTCCGATAAGCTCGCTTAATTTCTTTTTCAGATGCGTTTTTTGTTACGCCGAGTAATTCATAGTAATCTTGTGCCATTGTTTCGAACCATGTTTATCATTGACTTACCATAAAAAATGCGGTCTAACACCGCATTTTTCAAGTTATTTACTTGATTTAGATAAGCTTATCATGCTTATGATTTTTTGTCATCATCTTTGACTTCTTCATAGTCAGCATCGACAACATCATCGTCAGCACCATCTTGTGATTGCTGATCTTGTTGACCTTCCTGTTGGCCTTCTTGGTTCTCAGCGTAGGCCTTTTGCGCAATTGGTGAGAAAGCTTCTTCAAGGGCTTTTGTTTTGCCTTCGATGGCTTCTTTATCATCCCCTTTCAGCACTTCTTCTAGATCTTTGCATGCTTGTTCAACTTTTTCTTTTTCCTCATCACTGACTTTATCGCCAAGATCTTCAACTGATTTACGAACACTATGCAACATTGTGTCACCTTGGTTGCGCGCCGCAACTAATTCACGGAATTTTTTATCAGCCTCTGCATTGGCTTCAGCATCTTGAACCATGCTTTCAACATCCTCTTCAGATAGACCACTTGAGGCTTTAATTTCAATATTTTGTTTTTTGCCTGTGGCTTTATCTTGTGCTGAAACATTTAAAATACCATTTGAGTCGATATCAAATGTTACTTCAATTTGTGGCTGTCCTCGTGGTGCTGGCGGAATATCCGTCAAATCAAAACGACCTAATGACTTATTATCAGCCGCTCGCTCACGCTCACCTTGTAATACATGAATGGTAACAGCTGACTGATTGTCTTCTGCTGTTGAAAAGACTTGTGATTTTTTCGTTGGGATCGTTGTATTACGTTCGATCAACTTGGTCATAACACCACCCATGGTTTCAATACCAAGTGATAGCGGGGTGACGTCTAATAATAAGACATCTTTAACATCACCAGCTAAAACGCCCCCTTGAATTCCAGCACCAACAGCAACTGCTTCATCTGGGTTAACATCATGACGTGGTTTTTTGTTGAAGAATTCTTCAACAGCTTTTTGAACCCGCGGCATGCGTGTTTGACCACCGACTAAAATCACGTCAGACACATCTGATACATTGATATCGGCATCTTTTAACGCTTTTTTACATGGCTCTATTGAGCGCTTGACCAAGTCTTCGACCAACGACTCAAATTTTGCCCGTGTAATGGTAATATTCATGTGTTTTGGGCCTGAAGCATCTGCTGTAATATAAGGCAGATTGACATCTGTTTGCTGGGCTGAAGATAGCTCAACTTTTGCTTTTTCAGCAGCTTCACGTAAACGCTGTACGGCTAGTTTGTCATTGGATAGATCAACCCCTGTGTCTTTTTTGAAGGTTTCAATTAAGTGGTTCATTAAAGCCACATCAAAATCTTCACCCCCTAGGAATGTATCACCATTTGTTGCTAAGACTTCAATTTGGCTATCACCATCAACATTAGCAATTTCAATCAATGAGATATCAAATGTTCCACCCCCTAAGTCATAAACGGCGACAACTTGATCATCTTTCTTGCTGTCTAGCCCATATGCCAAAGCTGCTGCTGTTGGCTCATTAATGATCCGTTTGACTTCTAATCCAGCAATTTTACCAGCATCTTTCGTTGCTTGACGCTGCATGTCATTAAAATAAGCAGGTACGGTAATCACTGCTTCTGTGACCGTTTCTCCTAAAAAGTCTTCTGCTGTTTTTTTCATTTTACGCAAGACTTCTGCAGAGACTTGAGGTGGTGCCATTTTTTTATCGCCGACTTGAACCCATGCATCACCATTATCAGCTTTAACTACTTTGTACGGCACTTTATTGACAATGTCATTTTGCACGATTTTGTCATCGAATTTACGACCGATTAAACGCTTTGAAGCAAAAATCGTATTTTCAGCATTGGTCACTGCTTGGCGTTTTGCCGGTTGTCCGACTAATACTTCACCGTCTGTATAACCTACAACAGATGGTGTTGTGCGTGCCCCTTCAGCATTTTCAATTACACGTGTTGATTTGCCGTCCATTACGGCCACACATGAATTTGTTGTTCCTAAATCAATTCCGATAATTTTTCCCATGGTAAACTCCTTGTTTCTTTAAACATTAACCAAAATTATGATTTTATCTTTTTTGGTATCACCCTCTTAAGTGATGATGTTTTTTAACTTTTCAAGTATTTTTTAATTATTTTTAACAACTACCACTCTTGCCGGTCGCACAACCCGGTCATTCAAAACGTAACCTTTTTGAAATACATCTAAAATCGTATTATCTTCATGCTGTTCAGAAGGTTGCATCGCCATAGCTTCATGCTGATTCGGGTCAAATGTTTCTTGGTGTGGCGCTAAACATGTCACACCAAATTTACCCATAACATCAAGTAACATTTTTTGTGTTAAGGCCACCCCTTCTAAAATAGCACTTGACTCTTCATGGGTGACTTGATGGTCTAGTGCTTTATCAAAGCTATCTAAAACAGGTAGCAAGTCATTGACAAATTTTTCTAGTGCAAATTTATGGGCATTTTGGACATCACGTTCAGCACGACGCCGGACATTTTCCATTTCTGCTTGAATCCGCAGTTTTTCTTCTTCTGCTTGTTTCGCTTTTTTTTCTGTTTGCGCTACTTGACGCTGTAATGTTTCAATTTCTTGCTTTAGGGCTTGACGCTGATCATCTTGTGATGCGTTTTGATCGGCCTGGTCATCTTGAGTTTCTTGCTTGGCAGATGCTTGTGTTCCATCTGTTTGATCAACGCTATTTTCAGAAGCTTTCTGCTGAGTCGCAGTATCAACTGAGGGATCCATTTCTGGGGATTTTTGCTTGTTTTGATGCTTCTTTGCCATTGTTTGATTCTCCTTGGGTATCACCATTTCATTTATCAAAATTGTTGACGATCCAGTCTTGATTAAAAACGTAACCGATTGATATTAATAGATGGTGATTGTTTTATTGATTTCAAGAGACCTAAAAAGAAAAATGGATTTTTTATAAAAACTGGACTAAATGGATTGACTATTAAAAACATTTCGATAGAATCTGAATCGTACACATGAAAAAATCAACCTAAGGAGAGATGTACCATGAAAAAAATCGCATCCGCTATTGCCGTATCTTCAGCTGTATTACTTGCAGGCTGTGCTCAACAAGATGATATGCCATCTGCAGCGCAACCGGCAGATCAAGGACAACAACAAGTTGATGTTCAAGACATCAAAGTTGATGGTCAAGATCAAAAAGATCAAGCAACACAAGAAGATGCTCAACATGACCCTTCTGCAAAAGTTAACATGGCTTACAGCAATGGGTCTGTTCACGCAACCATCACAACAAACTGGGATGGCGCACCACAAAATTCATTGATGTTCCGTTGGGTTGCACCAGCACCTTGTGGTACAACTGCTTTCTGGGTGAAGAAATACAAAGACGACAATGATGTGACAACGGCTTCTCATGAAACAGCGTACACTGATAAAGATGGTCAAATGCACATTTGCCCTGGTAAGTGGGAAGGCCAAGTTATTGACCGTAACCAACAAAAAGTGATTGCAACAGGTGAAGTTGACGTTTCTAAATCACAAATTCAAAGTGATCACGGAACTAACCACTCTGATGAGCATGAAAAGCAAAGTGACAGCAGCGATTCAAGCAGCAACTCATAATCTGCTTAATCATTCTTGATTGCTAATAAAAAAAGCCGCACTATGCGGCTTTTTTTATGGTAAGCTAATGATTGCTAAATACCGATTCATTTGAATATAATAAATAAGAGTCATCGCAACAAAAACTCATGGAGGATATCATGAAAAAAAATATTGCTTTAATCAGTGCTCTAATGGCATCAACCCTCTTAGCAGGCTGTGCCCAGCAAGATGATATGACAACACCAACTCAGTCACAAGCAGCATCAGACCCAACAGATAGTCAAGATCAAAAAGATCAAGCAGGCAAAGATACTAATACAGCACCTCCTGATGCCAGTTCCAATCAGCCTATTTCATCAATTGAATTAACGCAAAAAGATAACCGACTGTTGGCCAAAATTACAACAGACTGGAATGGCGCGCCTGAAGATAGTTTACGCTTACAATGGCAAGCACCTAAAGACTCTTACTGCGTGTCAACTTCTTTTCCAATCAAACAATATCAACAGCAAAATGATGTTTCATGGGCTTATCGAACCATTAACCACATGACAGGTGAGACAAAAATCACATGTGATGGCACTTGGAAGGCTCAAGTGATTGATACACAAGATGATGATCAACCAATTGCGTCAGCAACGATCAACGTCTCTGAAGATTAAAATCACTTAAACAGCATTTTAAATCATTATCAATTATTCTAATGGCACCTTGAGGCGTCATTTTTTATTGGATTTTAAATACTGAGCAACTGGTCGAAAACTCCGCCGATGAATAGGTAAAACACCATATTCATGGATTGCCTGTAGGTGTTGCTTCGTAGGGTAGCCTTTATGTTGTGCAAACCCATAATTCGGATATGTCACATCATATTGCTCCATTAATGTATCTCGATAGTGTTTGGCTAAAATAGAAGCCGCTGCAATACATGGTTGTGTAGCATCGCCTTTGACAATCGCTTGACTATTGAAATATGACCACTGAGGTAATTGATTCCCATCGACTTGAATTAAACCATGTTGCGGCCAATCGAGTTGTCTAGCAACAGTTTTCATCCCAATTAAAGTGGCTTGTAAAATATTGATTGTATCAATGCAATAAACGGATACAGGGATAACACAAAAAGCATCAGCTCGATCAATCAATAGCTTGGTTAATTGCGCACGCTTTTTAGGACTTAATTTTTTGCTATCGGTCAGCCCTTCAACTGGACGCGCTGGATTTAATACGACCCCAGCGACAACAACAGGCCCACTAATGGGACCACGACCGGCCTCATCAATCCCGAGAATCATGATTATTCCTTGTTTCTGCCAGATAAACGACTTGACTTAAAAAGCCTCGTAAGATATTAACTTCTTGCTTAGCTAATGGACGGGCTTGAAAAATGCGTTGTACTTTTTCAACCACCCCTCGGTCTTTTTTATCTTCAGATAAAAAGCCCGAAACATTCATTGCATGTTCAAAATGCTGATAAAGCCCTTGCATTTGCGCAACTGAGGCTTGATTTTTTGCTAATGCTTGATTATAGGGGGATTGAGGAATGCTGGCCTTTTCAGATGCTGACTCATAAGCGCGACGCACTTCATAACAAAAAATTTGCACTGCTTGTGCTAAATTTAATGAGCAATACGCCTCATTCGAAGGAATATAAGCATGCTGATGGCACATCAATAATTCTTGATTAAAAAGCCCTGTCCGTTCCCGTCCAAACACAATGGCAATGCGTTGGCCCTGACTAGCATTTTTCACGGCATGGGCCCCTGCCTGTCCTGCTGAAATTAAGGGCAAAGAGACACGCCGGACACGAGCACTTGTGCCAATGACCCAGTCGCAGTCTGCAATAGCCTGCTGTAAACTGTCAAATACCTCTGCTTGTTCAATAATCGTAGTTGCATGGGATGCCATTGCCCGACTATGATCATCCGGCATGACTTTTGGATTAATTAAACTTAGCTCAGATAGCCCCATGTTTAACATGGCCCTTGCAACAGCACCAATATTACCTGTGTGAGATGGTTGAACCAAAACAATACGAATATTCGCTAACATCTTGAATGAAAACCTATATCCAAAAACATAAATATAGTATGATATAGCTATCAACCAAACACAAGGACTAAGGAAGCAAAACAAATGCATCCGTTATTAAATTTAGCGATCAATAGTGCTCGCAAAGCAGGCCATATGATTCGTAAAGCAAATGAAAAAACGTTTAAAGTTTATGAGAAAGCACCGAATAACTTTTATACCGATATTGACTTGCAAGCTGAACAAATTATTTTAGATACCATCAAAGAAGCCCGCCCCAATGATTATTTTATCACAGAAGAATCCGGTGAATTTGGCAACCCAGAAGCTGAAATGACATGGATTATTGATCCAATCGATGGGACAACCAATTTTATTCATGGCTTACCGCAAATTTGTGTCTCAATTGCATTACAATATCGTGGCAAAACAGAAATTGGCGTGATTTATAACCCAAATTCCGATGAGCTATTCACAGCGAGTCGAGGCCATGGTGCTCGATTGAATGATAAGAAATTACGTGTTGCAACACGTCAAAATTGGCCCGGTAGCGTTTTTTCGACTTCATTAAAGTATGATAAAAATCGCATGAAAGAAACGTATATTGCCCAATTAATGACACTCCATCGTCGTATCGCTGGCTTTCGCTATTCTGGATCCCTGGCCTTAGATTTATGTTATGTCGCGGCTGGAAAATTAGACGGATTATGGACGGCAACACCTTGTAAAATTTGGGATATTGCCGCAGGCTATTTGATTGTCAAAGAAGCCGGTGGTGTCGTGACTGACTTACAAGGCAATCCAGCAAATCTAACTGATGGCCAGCTTATTGCTGCAAACCCAAAAATGGCACACCGACTGAATCAACTCCTTGCCCCCCATTTAATCCAATGAGCCAGCAATCTCCAAATACCCGCGCTATTGCCAGTGACATTATCCAACGAATTCTAGCAGGGAAGACGACCCTATTAACACTGGATGCAACCTGGAAACATCACCAATTATCAGATGAAAATCAAGCTTTTTGCCAAGCGCTTTGTTATGGAACGATGCGTCATTATTATAACTTGGCAACGGAATTAGATTTACAGCTCAATAAAAAACCTAAACCTCGTGTTTATGCCTTATTGTTAGTAGGGCTTTTCCAGTTACGTTATATGCATCAACCGGCTTACGCCGTGGTCCATGCTACCGTGTCTGCTTGCAAAGCGATCCATGCAACTTGGGCTAAAAAATTTGTCAATGGGGTATTACGTCATTTTGCACGAACGCCTAGCCAACCAATTGCTTATGAACAAATGGTACCTGCTTGGTTTTTAAATGCTTTACAGTCCAACTATCCTGATCATTGGCAAAAAATCATTGACGCCCAACAAAAACATCCCCCCTATTTCTTACGCCTAAACCCCAACCAAGAAAAATCTATTAAAACAACATTGACTAAACAAGGCATTGATTATCAAACAACTGATTTGCCAACAGCTATTGCGTTAAAAACCCCTTGTCCAGTTGACCAATTGCCCGGATTCTCAAAGGGCGATGTTTTTATTCAAGATTTATCTGCCCAATATGCAGCACTCGCGCTTAACCCAAGTAACCACATGCGTATTTTAGATGCATGCTGCGCCCCAGGTAGCAAATCTTGTCATTTAATTGATTTAGCGCCCAAGGCCGATTATGTTTTGATTGACCAAAGCCAGACACGCTTGCATCAAGTCCAACAAAACTTAACGCGTCTAGGACAACTTAAGACAAATTGTCATGTTATTAGCGCTGATGCGACACAACCGCTACCAATGAATGAAACATTTGACAAAATATTGCTTGATGCACCATGTAGTGCCACGGGCGTCATTCGCCGACAGCCTGATATTCTTATCCATCGCCAAAAACACCATGTAGCACATATTGCGCAATTACAACGGCAATTGCTTAATAATTTATGGCACTATCTTAAACCTGGCGGACAATTACTTTATGCGACTTGTTCTATTTTACCTGAAGAAAATCAAAAGCAAATCAGCTGGTTTCTACAAACGCATGAAGATGCAATACTCAGCCCTATTGAACAATTACAACCATGGGGCAATGATCATGGCTATCAAATATTGCCGCATCCAGACGGTGGCGATGGCTTTTTTTATAGTTTATTAACTAAAAAAGCATGAATAATCATCGATTGTTTTAAAAACGAATCAGGCAGGATTATCAATGTCTACAAACGTGCATGATATGTCAAACTGTTGTGATAAATGTTGCCCTAACGCGATCACACCTCCCCGCTCAGTGGCATGATGGCCGGCCGCTAAATAAGTAATTGGTAATTCACGTGCTTGATGCGTGGTGCGTTCAGCAATCTCACCTGAGATATACAAATCAGCCCCAGCCTCATAAGCCGCTTGAATAAAATCGGGTGCACCACCGGTACAAATGGCAACACGCCGGATCAGCTGGTCATCAGGTCCAACTAATAAAGGACGTCGGTTTAACCCTTGATTCAAAGTCACAAGAATTTCTGGCACACTTTGTGGTTGAATCTGACCAATGATCCCATAACTTGGTGTAGTTTGCGTATCAAAAGGTGTGATATTTTTTAAACCTAGCATTTTAGCAAGTTGGACATTATTCCCAACCGATTCATGCACATCTAATGGCAAATGATACGCCCATAAATTGATATCATGATCTAATAAACGCTTAATACGCTGATATTTCATGCCTGTCAATGTCGGATTTTCACCTTTCCAAAAATAACCATGATGCACTAAGATCCCATCAGCATTGGCACTAATCGCTTGCTCAATCAGCTCTTGACAGGCAGTAACACCTGTTATGATTTTTTTGACTTCTGGCTTGCCTTGAACCTGCAGGCCATTCGGGCAGTAATCTTTAAATGCTTGGATTTGCAAATAATCGGCTAAGTAATGGGTTAATTGGTCACGCTGAATCATGATGCTTATGCTTTTATAGTTGTGGCACAACAGTTTTTAATAGTCGTGATAATTGCGCTCCGGCTGTGGCGCCATGCTCTAACACTGAATCATGCTCAATTGGCGTATCAAGTAAGCCTGAGGCAACATTCGTCACAGCTGAAACGCCATTGACTTTCATGCCACAATGGCAGGCAGCAATCACTTCTAAAACCGTCGACATTCCGACTAAATCTGCCCCTAAGGCTTTAAATGCACGAATTTCTGCTGGCGTTTCAAACTGAGGGCCGAGCACACCGATATAGACACCGCTTGGCAACGGAATATTTAATGATTCAGCTGCTTGTTGCATTATTTGCTGCGTCGCTTGATCATAGGCACTGTCCATTGGGACAAATCGTGGCCCAATGGCTGTATCATTCGGTCCCGTCAACGGACTAACACCCGTCATATTAATCTGATCTTTAATTTGCATAATACTGCCAGATGGAATGTTTGGATCAAGCACCCCTGCAGCATTTGTTACAAGCAAATGGCCCACACCTAATTGCTTCATCACACGAATCGGCAATGCCACATCTTGCGGTGTTGCCCCTTCATATAAATGCACACGGCCGGACATGCAAACAACAGGCTGATCAGATAAATATCCTAAAACAAGCTCTCCGGCATGCCCTTGTACAGATGAAACAAAGAAGCCTGGCAAATCATGGTAATTGATGCGCGCAACAACCTGAATATCCTCAACAAGTCCAGATAAACCAGATCCTAAAATTAAACCAATTCTCGGATTAAACTCTTCCGCTAAATGCTTTTGAATAATTGCGACAGATTGATCAATCAAAGATTTCATTTTTCATCCCCTTTATTATTTGATGGGGCATCATTTGATGTTGTCTGAGACTGTTGATCATCAGTTGTTTGATCTTGCGTTTGATCAGCATCAGACTGCTGCCCTTGGCCTTTTTGTGATTTAGATTGCTGACCATGCGTTTCTTGCTTTTTGGTCGGCTGGGTATCAGATTGTTGATCATCTGAACCTTGCGCCACAGTGTCTGCTTGTTCACTAGACTCTGATGTGCCATGGTTCGCTTGGTTGTGTTGCGATGTTGTGTCAACTGTATCGGCCTTGCCTTCAATGACGTTGCCATCTGACTGATAGTCACAGGAATCACGAACTGATTTGCGTTTCATTAAGTCATCAACTTGATGGGCATCAATAGTTTCATATTTCATTAATGCATCGGCCATGGCATGTAAAATATCCATATTATCACTTAATAAGGCAAATGCATGTTCATACGCTTGAACAATTAATGATTGGACTTCTTGATCTAATTGGCGGGCTGTGGCATCTGAAATGCCTCGGGCATTACCACTGCCGTGACCACCAAATGGTTGTGGTTGCTGTTCAGCATCATAAAGAATTGGACCCATTTTGTCTGAAAGCCCCCACTTTTTGATCATATTACAAGCCATGTTAGTCGCGACTTCAATGTCATTAGCAGCCCCTGTTGTGACTTGGTCTTTTCCATAGATCAATGTCTCAGCAATTCGGCCACCATAGACACTACACAAGCGACTATAAAGTGTTTGATAAGTGACACTAAATTCATCCTTTTCAGGTAGATACATCGTCACACCTAAGGCTTGGCTACGTGGGATAATACTGACCTTATAAACTGGATCATGACTTGGCATTAATCGACCAATAATCGCATGGCCTGCTTCATGATACGCCGTTAAGCGTTTTTCAGATTCACTCATGGCCATTGATCGACGCTCAGCACCCATTAAGATTTTATCTTTGGCTTCTTCTAATTCGCGCATGCCAATTTCAGAAAGCCCTCTGCGCGCAGCAAATAAAGCTGCCTCATTGATCAAGTTTGCCAGCTCGGCACCGGAAAACCCTGGCGTACCACGTGCAATTAATTCTGGTTTAACATCGCTGCTTGATTTAACCTTTTTCAAATGCACTTGCAAAATTTGTTCACGTCCTGTGACAGTTGGCAATGATACCCCAACTTGGCGGTCAAAACGCCCGGGTCTTAATAAGGCTTGGTCCAAAACATCAGGACGGTTTGTTGCGGCAATCACAATAACCCCTTCATTTTCTGCAAACCCATCCATTTCAACAAGCATCTGGTTAAGCGTTTGCTCACGCTCATCGTTACCACCGCCCATGCCAGAGCCACGATGACGTCCAACGGCATCTAACTCATCAATAAAAATCAAACACGGGGCACGTCGTTTGGCCTGCTCAAACATATCTCGAACACGTGAAGCCCCGACACCAACGAACATTTCAACGAAATCAGATCCTGAAATTGAAAAGAAAGGCACTTTTGCCTCACCCGCAATTGCACGAGCTAATAAAGTTTTTCCGGTTCCAGGCGGGCCCACCATTAAAACACCCTTTGGAATACGTCCACCAATGGCTTCATATTTTTGAGGATCTTTTAAGAAGTCAACAATTTCACCGACTTCTTGCTTGGCTTCTTCAACACCAGCAACATCATCAAGTGTGACCTTGACTTCGTCTTCACTCATCAATTTTGCTTTGCTTTTACCAACTGAAAAAGCACCACCTTTGCCTCCACTAGCTCGCATCATCAAAAAGATAAACAGCCCCATAATAAGCAATAGTGGCAGCCAACGTAATGCAAATTGCGCTAAGAATCCTGGCGGTTCTTCAGGTTTTTTTGCTTTGACTTCTGCCTGCTTATCAAGCATTTGTGAAACGATACCCGAATCAAGCAATGGCGCATAAGTAATAAATGATTCACCGCTTTCTGTCTTCCCAGTGAATGTGCGTCCATCAACATCAATTGACTTAATATCACCGCTTTCTAATTTTTGAACAAATTGCGAATAGTCTAATGTTTTCGGTTCAGATTTTTGTTCATCAAAACCGCTAAAAACAAAGACTAGCATGACTGCAATTAGTCCCCAAAAAAAAGCATTGCGAAGAAACTCTTTATTCTTCATGGATTCATGTTCCTTATTATCCCAATTTATTTAAACGTTTGCTATTATAATACACACATTGCCTGTGAACCATGGTTCTACAGTAAAAATATTTAACCAAGGCCAATTAGCGCTGTAGCATGCGTTTTAAAAAATGTCCTGTTGCGGATTGTTCTTGCTCAGATAGGTGCTCTGGTGTCCCTGTAGCAATGATTTTCCCACCAGCCTGTCCGCCTTCGGGGCCTAAATCAACCACCCAATCGGCAACTTTAATCACATCTAAATTATGCTCAATAACAACAATGGTATTATTTTGATTTCTTAGCGTTGTCAGTACATTTAATAACATGCGTATATCATCAAAGTGTAATCCGGTCGTTGGTTCATCTAAAATATATAGTGTTTGACCTGTTGCTGTTTTGGCCAATTCTCGCGCCAATTTAACTCTTTGAGCCTCCCCTCCGGATAAGGTTGTGGCATTTTGACCTAATTTTAAATAAGACAGTCCGACATCGATCAATGTTTTCAGACGTCGGGCAATGCTTGGAATAGGCTCAAAAAATTCACAGGCCTGCTCAATGGTCATATCAAGGACTTGATGAATTGTTTTGCCTTTATAATGCACTTGTAATGTTTCGGCATTATAGCGTTGCCCCTGACATTGCTCACAGGTGACATAAACATCGGGCAAAAAATGCATCTCGACCTTAATCACTCCATCACCACGACAAGCCTCACAACGCCCGCCTTTGACATTAAAACTAAACCGCCCCGCATTATAACCCCGAGCTCTTGCTTGTTCAGTGCCTGCAAATAATTCGCGAATTGGTGTAAAAACGCCTGTATAGGTAGCTGGATTTGATCGCGGAGTCCGCCCAATGGGGGATTGATCAATATTAACTACTTTATCTAAATACTCAAACCCTTGGACACTTTTAAAATCAGCTGGTTTGACTTCCGTAGCACGATTTAACCGTTGTGCGGCTAATGGATAGAGTGTTTGGTTAATTAATGTCGACTTGCCTGATCCAGATACCCCTGTGACACAAGTCATCACGCCGATTGGTAAATGAAAATCAACAGATTGCAGGTTATTCCCACAAGCACCTTGAATCGTTAACCACTGTTGAGGTTTTTGACGTTCGGTAGGAATATCGATTTGATAACGACCAGACAAATACCCACCAGTTAAGGTATTTGATTGTGCAATTTGCTTTGGCGTTCCTTGTGCAACAACCTGCCCTCCATGAACCCCCGCTTTTGGCCCCATATCAATGACATGGTCCGCTTGCCGTATAGTATCTTCATCATGTTCCACGACAATAACTGTATTGCCTAAGTCTCTTAAATGATGCAGGCTGTCTAAAAGACGTTGATTATCACGTTGGTGCAACCCAATCGACGGCTCATCAAGCACATACATCACTCCGACTAACCCTGCCCCAATTTGACTAGCTAAACGAATTCTTTGTGACTCTCCCCCAGATAAAGTATCGGCTTGCCGACTTAAGGTTAAATACCCCAGCCCAACATCAACCAAAAATTGCAAGCGCGTTTGAATTTCACGCACCAGTCGTTGGGCAATATGTTGTGATTGCTCTGATAATACAAGTTGATCAAACCAAGCGACTGTTTGCTCAATGGGCCAATCACATAAAGTGGGCATATTGATTTGATTCACTTGTACACACCGGGCAGCTTGACTTAAGCGGGACTGCTGACAATCTGGGCATGGCAAATGACTCATGAGTTTAGCTAATTCATCCCGTATCACTGGGGAGTCACTATCTCGATAACGTCGTTCATAATGAGGTAAAACGCCTTCAAATGGTTGATTGCGCACCTGTTTTCGTCCACGAAATCCCGTTAGTTCCATTTTAATGGAGGTTTGGGTACCATACAAGACGGCATTTTTTTGTACTTGCGTCAATTGCTCAAAAGGCGTGTTTAAATCAATTAGATCCGCGGCTGCCAAGGCTTGAAGCTGGCCATAATAATAAGCATTACGTGCATCCCAACCTCGAATTGCGCCTTGAGCAATGGATTTTGTTGGATCTGGAATAATTTTATCAAGATCAAATACAGATTGACTCCCAAGTCCATTACAAGTTTGGCATGCCCCGACAGGGCTATTAAATGAAAATAATCGCGGTGATAATTCTTTTAATGAATAATGACAATAAGGGCAAGCATGTTGGTTAGAAAAAACGGTTTGCTCCTGACTCGTTAAGTCAACCACTTTAACAAGCCCTGCTGATAGATCTAATGCTGTTTCAAATGATTCAGCTAACCGTTGTCGATTTTTGCTTTGTGGCTTGAGTCGATCCACAATCACGTCAATATCATGCTTTTGATGCCTTGTAAGGGTTGGGGGGGATTCTAATAGATAAATTTGTCCATCGATTTGAGCTCGCAAAAAACCAGACTGATAAAACTTTTGTAGCAATTTATGGTGTGTGCCCTTTTGTTGCTTAACCACGGGAGCTAGTAACATCAGCTTAGCTGAATCATCCATGGCTAATGTCGCATCCACCATTTGCGTAATGGTCTGAGCAGATAAAGCAACCTGATGGTCAGGGCAGTACGCAACGCCGACTCGGGCAAAAAACACACGCAAATAATCATAAATTTCAGTCACTGTCCCAACTGTTGACCGTGGATTATGGGAAGCGGCCTTTTGCTCAATCGAAATAGCCGGAGAAAGCCCTGATACCTCATCAACATCCGGTTTTTCCATTAATGATAAAAATTGTCGCGCATAGGCTGATAATGACTCAACATAACGTCGCTGGCCTTCCGCATACAGTGTATCAAACGCTAATGATGACTTGCCAGACCCACTTAAGCCTGTCACAACAACTAATTGATCCCTTGGAATGGTTACATCAATATCGGCTAAATTATGCGTTCTAGCCCCTTGAATTTGAATTGATTTTGTCACAAATGACACCTAAAATTGTATGTTATTGATATTTAACTTGTTCAATTTCATATTCTGTTTGCCCTTCTGGCGTCGTCACAAGCACATCATCCCCTTCTGACTTGCCAATTAATGCACGCGCTAAAGGCGAATTGACTGAAATTTTATGGGCCTTAATATCCGCTTCATCATCACCAACAATTTTGTATTCAAAAGTTTGCTCTGTTTCAACATTGATTAAATTAACAGTGACACCAAAGACCACTTTTCCATTTTTGGGCAATTGCGTCACATCAATGACTTGAGCTTTTGACAGTTTGCTTTCAATTTCTTGAATCCGACCCTCGATAAAACTTTGCTGCTCTCTTGCTGCATGATATTCAGCATTTTCTTTTAAATCACCATGTTCTCTTGCCTCAGCAATTGCTTCAATCACGGTGGGTCTTTCCGTTTTTTTCAAATGATCAAGTTCTTGACGTAGTGATTCTGCTCCTTCCACGGTCATTGGAATACGTTGTGTCATAATTGTCTCCTTATCAATGATTGATGCTTGAATCGATTTTTATATTACCATAGCCATGCTTAATAAAAAATCAGCAACATACCTATACCCGTTTTCTAAGCATCGCATTGGCATAACATTAATTACATGTCAATGCGCTACCATCCGATGCCGTTGGCTCATTTAAATACATCACACGTCCGGCTCGGTTTACACGAACAGCGCCAACGGCATGATCTTGGCCGCCTGTCATAGCTGCACAATAAGTAATATTGCCATTACTACCACTTAATCCATTTGGCTCCATTCGGATATAGTTAGTATTCGGAAAACCACGCCATAATAAATAATCTTGACTGGCAGACGGATCTAATTTTGCAATAATCGGCTCATTAGTGGTATCCCTTGGCGGGGTGCCTGACTCTGAAATAAAGACAATCAGCGCTCGATTCCCCCAACCGTTGGTATCATCTTGAATCTCTGCACACTGTTGCCCATCATCTGTTGGACAAATCACGACAGGAAACTGGTTGATCATGGCCTCGGTTCGGGCCCGTGTTAAAGTGCTTTCTAAGCGTGTTAAATACCCATGACCGCGGCTATAACGATTCGCTAAATAATAAGCCACACCGGAGACAGTTAAAATAATACTGGCAACTGTTAAATACACCATTAATTCAATCAGAGTAAATCCGCGCTTTTTAGTCTGATGTATCATCAAACGACTCCCATATTGTTTTAATTTTTTCGAGCAAATGTTGCGTGGATCCATCTGACTGATTTAAATGTGTTAAGATAGGTTCTTTAGATTCCAATGCAGTTAAAAGGGGCTTGCTTAACTGTTTGCCTAACTCGACCCCCCATTGATCATAACTATTAATTTGCCAAATGATGCCTTGAACAAAAATTTTATGCTCATATAACGCAATTAAAGCACCAAGTCGTTCGGGGGTTAAAGCATCAATTAATAATGTATTGCTTGGTTTGTTGCCTGCCACCGCCTGATGCGCTGCCAACCAGTCTGCATGTTGTGCTTCTAGCCCTTGATCGATCAATTGTTGCCGCTTTTGTTTCTTGCTGACCCCGACCATTAAAGCTTCAGATTGTGCGAAACAATGGGCTAGCAGCTTTTGGTGATGTCCCCACGCTTGATGAGCTGGTCTAGCAATAGCAATAAAGTCAGCCGGGACCACTTGTGTGCCTTGATGTAATAATTGATGAAACGCATGTTGCCCATTCGTGCCAACACCCCCCCAAATGACAGGGCCGGTTTGCCATTGAACAGGCTTACCATCATTTTGACAAGATTTTCCATTGCTTTCCATATCAGCTTGTTGTAAATAATTAGGTAAGGCCTCTAACCGGGTATCATATGGTAAAATAGCCTGTGTTGGGTGGCCATAAATATTATGATTCAAAATGCCCATTAACGCCAAAATAATCGGCATATTCGCTTGAGTCTCAGCGTGGTAAAAATGCTGATCCATTGCATGCGCGCCTTCTAGGAGCGCTTTAAAGTTAGCCCAACCCACCGCTAAAATAATCGGCAAACCAATGCTTGACCATAATGAGTAGCGCCCCCCGACCCAAGCTGGCATTGCAAAACAATGTTTTGCATCAATTCCAAAGGCTGTTGCCTTTTCAATTGCATTCGTCACAGCAACAAAATGATGCGATATGGCTGCTTGATTAGACTCCCCATAATGCGCAAGTAACCATTGTTGAGCAGATTGTGCATTTGTCAAGGTTTCTTGTGTACTAAAAGTTTTAGACGCAATAATCAATAACGTCGTTTCTGGGTCTAATGTGGCTAATACAGAATATAATTCATTGGCATCAACGTTGGATACAAAATGCACGGATAGGCCCGTTATGTGATAAGGCGCTAATGCTTGACATACCATTTTAGGCCCTAAATCAGACCCTCCAATCCCAATATTGACAACGGATTTAATCGGCTTGCCAGAAAAACCACGCCATTGGTCATGAATAACTTGTTCAGCAAATGTTTTCAGTTTCAATTGTTCTTGTGCCACATCATCAGCAATGGCTTGCCCTGCCCAAGGCTGTGGTGAGAAATCGCGTAATGCAGTATGTAATGCCGCTTGATTTTCTGTGACATTACAACACTGGCCTTGAAATAAATCTTGTCGTTTTGTGGTCACACCTTGATCAACCGCAAGTGTCAATAATTGTTGCAAACTGGCTTGATCAAAGTGGTTTTTTGAGTAGTCTAACCCAATCCCAGCAGCCTGTAGATAATACCGTTGGCCACGTTGTGGATCTTGTTGGAATAATTCAACTAATGTTTGATCCGTTTTAAACCTTGCATCTTGCCCTGTCAAAATGTTTTGAATCTTTACTGACATCATTGTTGCCTACCTTTTATGATCATGTGCTAAAAAAAATAGAATCAAACCTTCATCCCATTTTAGCATGATTTGATTTGTTTTCGCACGATTCCGAATACCAATCAACGCCCCCCAGTTTAAATCTTGCTGATCTAATGGATAAACAAGCCCTTCTGAAGTCATCTGCTTAACCGGTGTAATGGGCATTAACGAACACAATTGGTCTGTTTGTGTTGGTTGTATGAAAGGCGATTCAATCAGGCCATATTGATGATATTGATCCACAAAACATAACTGGATTGAAGTTAAATAAGTAACGGCCACCGAAATATTGCCCAAAAAATGATCCATTTCACGGCCGCTTGCCCCATAAACAATAATCGATTGGCAGCCTTGCGACACAGCATATTCTAATGTTTTTTCAAAATCTGTTTGATTTTGATCTGATCGATGAATATAGTCAACCAATCGTTGTTGTTGCACACCGCATGAGTCCCCATCACCAATCACACCATAAACATAAGAGATTAAAGGATTATCCGATTCAAACCGAGACCAAGCCCCATCGGCACAATAAATTGGCTTGCCGCTTAAATGCTGTTGATAATGGGCAATGATAAATGACCATGACAATTCTCCATTTAAGCACACAACTGCATCCGCATGACTTAATTGCTGCCATAAGTCTTTCATCGAAGTGCTCTAATTCATTTAATTGATTTACTGAATAAATGTCATCGTAACAAAAAATGGCACAAAAGACTTAGAGAAATCAGCACTTATCGGCTATCATAAAAAAAATGATTTGATTATTTATTAGCAAATATGCTCATTAGCACCACCATTGACAAGTTTCTCAATTATTTAACTTATCAAAAAAATTATTCAACCCACACCATTGCTAACTATCGTTTAGATTGTCAGAAATTACAAAACTACGTTGAACAGCGTAATCTGAATTGGGAAACAATCTCAACAAATGCGTTAAAAAATGCGATTAAAGCCTATCACAGTCAAGGCCTTGCTCCAAGAAGCCTACAACGGCTCATTAGCTCATGGCGGGGATTTTTTGATTTTTACATCCGTGAAACAAACAAACGTCTTGATAATCCGATGGCGGGGATCAAAGCACCAAAAGCCAATAAAAAATTGCCAAGCACTTTGAGTGTCGATGAAATAGCGCATCTGCTTGATAAGGTTAACACTCATGATTGGCGCCACGTTCGAGACTATACAATGCTTGAATTAACCTATGCAAGCGGACTTCGTTTAAGTGAGTTAGCTCAGTTAAAACAACAAGATTGCCATTTTCAAGACCAACGGCTTGTGGTGACAGGTAAAGGCAATCGATCTCGTCATTTGCCCTTTGGACGCTTTGCAAAAGCCGCATTAGCCCAATGGTATCCATTCCGCGCCCAATTACCCGAGGGCCAGGGGCATTTATTTGTCAGTCAACAAGGCAATGGCTTGACACCTCGAGCCATCCAAAAGCGCTTTGATCGTTTTGCACAACAGCTTAATTTGCCCAAACTTCATCCACATATGTTACGTCATGCATTTGCCAGCCATTTGCTTGAAGGGTCTAAAGATTTATTAGCCGTCCAAAAGTTATTAGGCCACCAAGATATTAGCACCACTCAAATTTATACCCATCTTAATATTCAACAATTAACCAGTATTTATGACCAAACCCATCCCCGTGCCCATTGGAACCCAAACGATGAAAATTAGTCCAATTACGCTTGATGCTGCGAATTTTCAACAAGTCAAACAGCATATTATGCATCATTTAAATCCTCCTGATGATTGGACGTATCAAACAGGCCAGTCCACCTATTTATGGTTCACCAACAATCAACGACTCTCTTTATATGCTGATGTCGTCTCATTAAACAGTGAGGTTGATTTTCTGTCTGAAGCATTTCAACGCCGGGTTCACCCTAAAGCAGCAAAACCTTTGCTTGTAAAAGCCATCGAAGGCCGTTTCAATAAGCCTTTGACTATCTTAGATGCAACAGTTGGCCTAGGACAAGATGCCATGACACTCTGCTATCGAGGCCATCAAGTCACTGGAATTGAACAAAACCCCTATGTCTATTTGCTTTTAAAAGATGGTTGTTATCGATTTAGCCAACATACAACGAATCCCCTATTGTTAGATTCGATTATTTGGGCCGATAGCTTAAGCTGGCTTTCTGAGCAACCCAACGATTATGATGTGATTTATCTAGATCCAATGTTTCCTGAGCGCAAAAAATCAGCAAAAGTTAAAAAAAATATGCAATTACTCCAACAACTACTAGGCCATCAAACAAATATCGAGACCTTATTAGC
This sequence comes from uncultured Francisellaceae bacterium, assembly GCA_964485635.1. Classification (GTDB taxonomy): domain Bacteria; phylum Pseudomonadota; class Gammaproteobacteria; order Francisellales; family Francisellaceae; genus CAZAJS01. The sequence goes on along the minus strand of CAZAJS010000006.1, from coordinate 3,212 downwards.
CCAGGCATTACAACGAGCGAAAAAAAAGGTCGTTCTGAAACGACCCATTGATGCACCAATCTTGTCAATCCCTGGATATCAACCGATTCATTACCGTGGCAAGACGAATCGTTTTGATGTTTATCCGACTCACTTTTAAAAAAATTAAAAAAAATTTTAAAAGGGGGTTGCATCAATCCTGAAAATCGGTATAATTCCTTCTTGTCGGGTCGTTAGCTCAGTTGGTAGAGCAGCTGGCTTTTAACCAGCGGGTCGCAGGTTCGAATCCTGCACGACCCACCACACTTCCAAAGCACCTAAGCGGTGCTTTTTTTATGTCTGAATGTTTGAATCACCTGCCAGGCGCAACTTTTCTTCCTATAACAAGCAAATACAGTTATGTGGCTTATGGCGTCAAGCCATCAATTATTTAATTTATGTCAAATATTTTAACTTTACAAATGAGAATGATTCTCATTACCATTGATTACAGCAAATGAATCGCTTAAAATTCAACTATTCATACAATGATCATTGGTCTGTTATGGGACATCAAAAGCACCACTATCGAGTCATTGGTTTTACCTCAGACTGCCCTCATCATTATCTTGCAAAACTTTTGTCATTTGGTTTTCTGCCAGGAACTATTTTTCAAGTTGAACGCAAAGGGCTTTTTGGAGGACCACTCCAAATTAAAATTCGTGACTTTTCGGTTTCATTACGTCAAAAAGAATTTGCATTTTTAAAGGTAGAACAAGTATGACACAAGCCAAACAACGTATTGCCATTATTGGCAACCCTAATTGTGGGAAAACGACGATTTTCAACGCTTTGACAGGTCTTAATCAAAAAGTAGGCAACTGGAGTGGAGTGACCGTTGATAAAAAAACCGGAATGGTTACTTTACCTAAGCAAACTGTTGAATTAATTGATTTGCCTGGGGTTTATTCACTCACCGCTTATGATGATAATTCACTGGATGAAAAAATTGCTTGTCAATTTTTGTTAGAAGAATCGCCTGATGCTGTTATTAATGTGCTTGATGCGAGCAACTTAGAGCGCAATTTGTATTTAACAATGCAATTGTTAGAAATGAATATCCCTGTAATTCTGGCCGTTAATATGATTGATACGGCTCGCGGAAAAGGACTAAGCATTGATTATGAACAATTACAAAAGCAGCTTGGCTGCCCTGTCATCCCCGTTATTGGGCGTAAAAAAACTGGTGTTGATACATTAAAAAAAGCGCTTTCAACATCGATTCAACCTTGTCATTTTGATTTTACTTACTTTTATGACCCTAGCATTCAACATTTAGCAAACGATTTAAAACATCAATTTCCTACTTACCCTGCTTATTGGTTAGCTTGCGCCCTAACAGAAAATCACTGTTTGTTACCGCAACTTTTAGAGGCATCTAATTATCACAAAGCTATGACTATGATGCAGCAACAGATTGACTCAGATCAACCCTTAGTCATGATTGCCTCACAACGTTATCAAGCCATTCATTTTTTGACTGAAAAAACTGTCACACGTCAATCGGTAAGTCGTCACCGATTAACCGAATGGCTTGATAAGCTTTGCATGAATCGTTATTTAGGCATCCCGATCTTTTTATTCGTTATGTATTTAATGTTTCAGTTTTCCATCACGGTTGGCGGGGCTTTGCAACCCTTGTTTGAAACGACATCGGATGTCCTTTTCATTCAAGGGACGATGCACTTAGGTTTATGGCTAGGACTGCCTGAGTTTGTCATTACACTGGTTGCCCAAGGCATCGGGTTAGGTTTAAACACTGTCTTAGCATTTATTCCACAAATCGGATGTATGTTTTTATTTTTATCTTTTTTGGAAGATTCTGGATATATGGCCCGAGCGGCATTTGTCATGGATCGGTTTATGCAAGCTATTGGTTTACCAGGAAAAGCCTTTGTCCCCTTGATTGTTGGCTTTGGCTGTAATGTGCCGGCAATTATGGCAACCCGAACCCTTGAAACACGGCGTGACCGTATTATGACGATCATGATGGCTCCCTTTATGTCTTGCGGGGCCCGCTTGGCCATTTTTTCTGTGTTTGGCGCGGCCTTTTTCCCGATCCATGGGGCTTTTGTGATTTTCTTACTATATCTAGCTGGCATTGTTGGCGCAATTTTAACGGGCTATTTAATTAAGTTTATCTTTTTACGCCAAGCGACCGCCCCATTTATTATGGAGCTACCAGTGTACCATTGGCCAGATTTTAAAAGTGTTTTTCTATATACATGGCAACGTTTGAAAGGATTTTTAATTCGTGCCGGAAAAATTATTATCCCTGTATGTGTCATTATTGGCTCACTGAATAGCATTGAATGGAATGGCAAAATTGTCGCCGGCGGGTCACAACAATCTGTTTTATCATCAATGGGTCGTATCGCAACCCCTGTATTTCATCCCATTGGCATTGAACAGGATAACTGGCCGGCTACCGTTGGTTTAATGACTGGAACATTAGCCAAAGAAGTGGTTGTTGGAACGTTAAATACACTCTATACCCAACAGCAGCCAGAGAATTTAAGCGCCATTGCCAATCAAGAATTTCATCTTGGTCAAAAACTGTATGGAGCTTGGCAAGAAACCATTGATGGTTTTCGTTCCTTTAATGTAGATACCTTAATTAATCCATTTGCTGCAAATGAAGCCGACACTGATATGGATCAAACCGCTATGGGGACTATGGTCCATAGTTTTGGAACATTATCCGCTGCGTTTGCTTATATGCTGTTTGTCTTGTTGTACATTCCTTGTGTTTCTGTCATTGGCACTACCGCTCGTGAGGCTTCAAAAGGTTGGGCTTGGTTATCAGTTATCTGGAGTCTAGCCATGGCCTACACGGGAGCTGTTTGGGCATATCAAATTGCCCATTTGACAACAACCCCCATTTATTCAGTTAGCTGGATCATCGGGACCAGCCTTTTTATCATTGGATTAATTTTTGTTATGAAAAAGCTCAGTCACCATTTAAATTTTCAACCTAGCTTGCCCGGTGGCGGCTGTGGTAAAAAAGGCTGCGGGCCAAGTGGTTGTCACTAACTGGCATTGAGCAACTTGAGCGCTTTTTGATTGAATGTCATGACATTCAATCGTGTGACCTTATCTATAAACTGCCCTCTACTCAATATTCAAATCATGGGCTTGGCATCTTTATGCTATCTGCATGATATGATTTTTTATATAAAAAACATGCATTTCAA
>CAZAJS010000005.1:0-37286 GCA_964485635.1 uncultured Francisellaceae bacterium | reverse complement strand
TAATAAACCAGATTTTCTTTACGGGAACGGTCTCCTTTATACATCCCACCAAACTGCGGGATCGTCACATGCGATTCATCAATCATAACTAACGCATTATCAGGCAGATAATCTAAAAGTGTTGGTGGTGGCTCACCTGGTTGCCGACCTGCTAACAAACGAGAATAATTTTCAATCCCAGTGCAATAACCAAGCTCTTCAATCATTTCAATATCATATAACGTCCGTTGACGAATTCGTTGTGCCTCAACAAGACGATCATGCTCTTTAAAGTAAGCTTCACGTGTTTTAAGCTCTTGTTTAATTGATTCAATCACTTTTTTCTGTCTTTCTTTCGAGGTGACATAGTGCGTCCCAGGATAAACCGTTGCGCGATGAACAGATGCTTGCACTTGACCTGTTAAGGGATCAAACCATTTTAGCGATTCAATTTCATCATCAAAAAACTCAATACGCAATGCTTGGCTATCTGATTCAGCTGGAAAAATATCGATCACTTCTCCACGGACACGATAAGTGCCTCGAGAAAAGTCCATTTCGTTACGTTGGTACTGCATATGAGCTAAGCGCAATAAAATTGCTTGTTGGTCAATCGTCTCACCTTGTTTTAAATGCAGCATCATCTCCATATATTGTGTTGGATCACCAAGCCCATAAATTGCCGAAACGGTTGCAATAATAATGACATCATTGCGTTGTAAAATCGCTTTTGTTGCTGACAAACGCATTTGCTCAATATGGTCATTAACTGATGAATCTTTTTCAATATAAGTATCTGATGCGGCCACATAAGCCTCAGGTTGATAATAGTCATAGTAAGAAACAAAATACTCTACCGCATTATCAGGAAAAAATTGCTTCATTTCAGAATATAATTGAGCAGCTAATGTTTTATTATGCGCTAAAATCAATGTCGGGCGCTGAATTGATTCAATGGTATGAGCCATTGTATAAGTTTTACCAGACCCTGTAACACCAAGTAGCACTTGATGATTATAACCAGACTGAATCCCTTCCACAAGCTTTTGAATTGCTTGCGGCTGATCACCAGCAGGCTGATAATGGGTTCTTAAATGAAATACTGACGTTTCTGAATGTGTCATAAAAAGGGTTATTGAATATTATCATATCCATAAGTCGCATCGTTACATAAATATCAATAAGACTCAACTTATTATAACAATTATGATTCATTTAATCGTTGACATATAAAATGTTACAATATAACATGTGACAACATAACATCTTACCTCAATATTCGCAAGGATCTTTCAATGAGATATTTTTGGATAAAAATATTAACACCACTTATCGTTTTGATTTATGCACCAATATCATGGGCAAGCATTCATATAGTTGCTGCTGAAAACATGTATGGCAATTTAGCTAAAACCATTGGTGGCCAAGCGGTTTCAGTCAACAATATTATTAATAACCCGAATGCCGATCCTCACTTATTTACGACCTCACCTAAAACTGCAAAACAAATTTCACAAGCACAAGTGGTTATTTATAATGGTGCCGGGTATGATCCTTGGATGCAGTCACTGCTTCAAACACAAAGTAATAATAATAAAATCAGTGTTATTAATGTCGCCGATTTAGTGGGTGTTAAAGATGGAGCTAATCCCCATGTTTGGTATCAACCAAAGACAATGCCTCAGCTTGCTAAAAAATTAACAACAGTATTGAGTGCTTTAGCTCCCCAGTCAAAAGAGGATTTTGAATCAAACTTAGATCAATTTTTAAAAAAATACCAACAACAAGTCCTTAATAAAATTCAAAAAATTGCTAAAAAGTACCAAGGGCGCCCTGTTACAGCCACTGAGCCAGTGTTTGGTTATATGATTCAAGCAATGAAGCTTGATGACAAGGGAATGGATTTTCAATGGGTGATTATGAATGATGCCGAACCGTCAGCAAAGATGATGGCGCGTTACCTAAGTTTATTAAGCCAAAATCAAGTTGATGTATTATTTTATAATGGTCAAGTGACCGATACTTTAACCCAACATACACGCACTTTAGCACAAAACAATCATATTCCTGTTGTACCAATTACAGAAACACAGCCAGATAATAAAACAATTATTCAATGGTTTTCTGATCAGCTAACGATGACACAAAAAGCTTTAGAAAAAGGTGGAAGCTAGCTATGTCTATCATTCAATGCCAACAGTTGACAATTGGCCATCACACCCCCTTAACAAAAGCAATCAATCTAACGATTCAAAAAAATGAATGGGTTGGCATCGTTGGGCATAATGGCATTGGTAAGTCGACATTTTTTAAAACATTACTTGGATTAATTTCCCCTTTAAGTGGGCAAATAACCATCAATGGCTGCTATCCTGGCAAAAAAAATCACTTAATCAGTTATATGCCGCAAGAACGCCCTATCCACTGTAGTGATCTCACCTCAGGTCGTACGTTCATCCAAGCAAGTTACCGAGCTCACCACTGGGGATTACCTTACCTTGATAAAACTTATTCCCAACGCCTAGCACATTTATTAAATTTAATTGATGCATCCACTTATCTTGACCAACCATTACACCAACTATCAGGTGGACAGAAAAAACGTATTTTTTTATTACAAGCTTTAATCAATCAACCAAGTATTTTATTGCTTGATGAACCTTTAGCAGACTTGGATCCCGAAGCTAAACAACAATTTATTCGTATTTTAAAGCAAATTCATCAACAAACTGAATTAACAGTTTTACTTATTTCTCATGATATGCATGAAATTAAAGATGAACTTGATACGTTTATTCATTTTAAAGATAAAACAGCACATTATTGTCATCAACTGCCTTGTTTGAAAGAGGATATCCATGTTTGAATTTACCTTTATGCAACATGCATTTATTGCAGGCGGTATTATTGCCTTAATTTGTGGAATTATGAGTGTATTTGTTGTAACACGCCGTTGTGCTTTTGCCGCACATGCATTAAGTCATATTAGTTTAACAGGTGCTTCAGGGGCAATGTTGATTGGTCTATCGGCGATGACCGGTCAGTTAGTCATTACAATCATTGCCGGATTTTTTATGGCATTGGTTGGTGATAAAATTTGGAAAAATGACGTGGCAATTGGCATTGTTTTAACATTCTTTCTAGGGCTTGGCGCTTACTTTTTGTTTTTATATCAATCCGGCTACTCTGGTTCGGTGATGAGTATTTTCTTTGGTAACATTTTAAGCGTATCAACCAATCAAATTTTTGTTCTAATTGGTTTAACTTGCGTCATACTGATCGGGCTTTCTATCATGGCACGACCACTTTTTATTAGCGGTTTAGATCCAATTTTTGCAGCGGCAAAACGTATTCCCCAATATCGTTTAAATATTGCTTTTTTTATTCTTTTAGCCATTACGGTTTCCATGGCTTGTCAAGTTGTTGGGATTTTATTGGTTTTTGCCTTATTAGTCGGACCAGGGGCCATTGCATTGCAGTGGGCAAATGGTTTTTACAAAACCATTTTATTAAGCTTGATGGTGGCTCTAATCATCGTATGGTTCTCAATTGGCCTTTCTTTTTATATCAACCAGCTTCCAACAAGTGTTAGCATCACAACCCTTATGAGCCTTATTTATGGCTTTGGATTACTTAAACAATATATAACACGGGGATAACATGACACAAATAAATGACATTCACCAACATTGTCAATCACAAGGCATTAAGCTGACACCGTTGCGCAAAAAAGTGATTGAAATTTTAAATGCTTGTGATTCTCCGATTAGTGCATATGCTTTACTTGAACAGCTAAAACAATGCCATCCTACAGCAAATATCATGTCTGTTTATCGTATTTTAAACTTTCTAGAAGCCCATCAGCTTGTCCATAAAATTGATAATACCAATCATTATACCTTATGCTGTCATCCTTCTAGTCAAATTTGTCAATTACTTGTATGTCAACAATGCCATCAAAAATTTGAAATTCACACCCCAGAAATTGATACATTGTTACAACAAATCGCCTCTGAGCATCACTTTCAACTGATGAGCAATAAAATTGTTTTATCGGGATATTGCCATCATTGTCAAATACAAACTCAATAACTCACTGTGTATTCGCCTTAATGATCTTTGCTTTTCTCCTGCGCTTTGATAGGCTGATATGGAACACTAATTAATGGAATAAAAAATGATTGACCGTCGTTTATCGATTGCCCCAATGATTGATCATACGGACCGACATTATCGGTACATGATGCGTTTGATCACCCAAAAAACATTACTTTTTACTGAAATGATTACAACACCAGCAATTTTACATCAAGGTGTTAAACCACTGCTTTTTGATCCATTTGAAAAGCCGATTGCTTTACAATTAGGCGGCAATCAACCTGATGACTTAGCACGTTGTGCACGCTTTGCCGAATCATTAGGTTATGATGAAATTAATTTAAATGTTGGCTGCCCAAGTGACCGCGTTCAACAGGGTCAATTTGGCCTATCCTTGATGAAAAATCCGGTACATGTTGCCGACTGTATTGCTCAAATGCAATCGGTAGTTAATATTCCCGTATCTGTTAAATGTCGCATCGGTCTAGACCATCAAGATGACTATGCTTCTTTTGTTGATTTTATCCAAACGGTGAATCAAGCCACTGATATTTTTTATATCCATGCGCGCAAAGGTTGGCTTCATGGATTAAGCCCTAAACAAAATAGAACCATCCCACCTTTAAAATATGATTATATCTATCAATTAAAAAAGGACTTACCCCATTTGCAACTAAGCATTAATGGCGGTATTACCTCGCTAGAATCGGTCCAATCTCATTTAAATAATTGTGATGGTGTTATGGTGGGTCGTTTTGCTTATGATCACCCCTTAGCCTTGGCTAATGCAGATGCCCAAATTTTTAATGATAGAAATCAAACAGCACAAACCCCTAGACAAGTGATTGAACAATTTAGCCCTTATATTCAACAATATTTAAACCAAGGCGGTCAATTACGTCATATTACTCGCCATCTTTTAAATCTATGTCATGGTTACCAAGGTGCAAAATCTTACCGACGCTATTTAACTGAAAATGCACAAGATAATACACTAAAAACATTGCTAAATGCACTGGCTTATGTCCAACTATATGAGTCGTAAACTGAGAGTCTTTCATGTTGTATATTTTATATAGTCATTTTACCCAAATAATTGACAATTAATGAGGTTAAATCATGATTGATCGTCTATTTTTTTTGCTGATTAGTCTTTTAAGTCTCCCTTTAATCAGCTATTCATATGAAAATAGTAAACAAAACTTTTCTGAATGCTTAAAATCACTGGGGCAAAAAGCACAACAAGCCAATATTAGCTCAAAACTTATTCAATACACATTAGCAACCACTCAGTGGCAACAACAAATGATCCAACATGACCGTCGACAACCTGAATTAATGCATACTTTTTCGAAATATATTCAGCAGCGCGTCACTCACCAGCGCATTGAAACAGGTCAACAAAAATTAACCTCTTACCACGAACAATTTAAACAGCTTGCACAAACAAAAGGTATTCCACCAGCAATTTTAGTGGCTTTATGGGGATTAGAATCAAATTACGGTGATTTTATGGGAAATATCCAACTCCTTGATGCGTTAGCCACATTAGCTTGTGACCAGCGACGTTCATCATTTTTTACACGTCAATGGATTGCATCTTTAAAAATAATTGACCAAACTCCATTGAATGCCGAAGATCTAACGAGCTCATGGGCAGGCGCAATGGGCCATTTTCAATTTATGCCCACGACTTATCGGCAATATGCCGTCGATGCCTCAGGTAATGGTTTTAGTGATATGTGGTCTCAAGATGCCAATGATGCCATTGCTTCGGCAGCCAATTTTTTACAAGCACTTGGCTGGAAAGCGAATCGATGGTGGGGTGGTGAAGTTATATTACCTGCTGATTTTAATTATCAACAAATCAATCACCATCACACATTAGCGCAATGGAAAGCAATGGGTATCACCCCTGTTTCAGGTGATTGGTTATCTAATACGCCACAAACAGCGACCTTACAGCTGCTTTTACCGGCTGGGGCAAAAGGTCCTGCTTTTTTAGTCACCCAAAATTTTGATATCTTATTAAAATGGAATCGATCTCGTTTCTTTGCTTTATCCGTCGGATATTTAGCCAATCGAATTTCAGGCAAACCTGCTTGGGAAAAACCTTTACCTGATCAGCCGGAACTGACTCATACGACCATCAAGCAAATACAACAAACACTCAATGCCTCTGGATATGAAAGTGGTCCTGTTGATGGAATGTTTGGCCCGGCCACACAAAAGGCCTTACAAGCTTTCCAAAAAGACCATAACTTAACCCCGGATGGTTACCCTGATACGATAACAATTCAGTACTTAAATAAGCATGATTGATTCACATATTCATTTTTGGGATTTACGATATCAACGAAATCAATGGGTTCATAAAACACGCCTACCTGAACAAGTCACGCCCAATCAAGTTAACGACCAATCACCAGCCAATGCTTTTGTGCATATTGAAGCCCATGATCCGGATTGTGATGCCTTATGTGAAGTGAATTGGCTCGAATCATTGAAACTGCCATTTCAATTAAAATTTGTCGCTTATGCACCTTTTGATCAATCTAATACTGTTTTTTTAAAGACGTTAAAACGATTTGCTTCAAACCGTCATATCGTTGGGGTTCGTGATATCATGGCTGCCGATTCGATGCTCAATTACACCCCTGGACAAAATAAAAAAATCATTGATTTATCTGGTAAATTAAATGCATTAAAACAACAACAGTTAATTTTTGAAGCGCAATTATATCCACATCAATTGCTCAATAATGCAGACACTATTGCTCATAGTGATGTAACCATGGCCCTTGAGCATATGGGATTGCCCGTCTGGCAAGATGCTAAACGTTGGCAACAATGGAAGCAAGCCATTGTCACAATCAGCCAAATGCCACATTGGTTCGTAAAATTATCTGGTCATTCATTGCTAAACCTGCCTTTTGAAGGTCTCATGGCCTGTTTAGATTGGTTATTCACCCATATTCCTTGCCACCGCTTATGTTGGGGATCAAACTATCCGGTATGCTTCCCAAACCAACCGGATCAATGGTACCGGCTTGTCGATCAAGCCCTATCTTTATTGGTAACGAAGCATGAAAAAAACAACATTTTTCATCAAACAGCAGCCAATTTATACCAATTTCATTAAATTATGATCATGTTGTCAGATCATCACACGCTTCTTGATACATTAGCCAATCATGCTCTAGTGCTTCTATTTCGCCACTCAAATCAGCCCGTTGTTGAGTTAACTGGTCAAGTTGTTCATAATCATCGATTGCGACCTCGGTCATTGTTGCATCAAGTTGTTTTAATTGTGTTTGTTTTTTATTAATTTGACGCTCGATTGTTTGAATTTGTTTTTTTAACGTTCGATGTTGTTGCCCTTTTTTCTTAGAGCTTGTGTCTTGATGTTGCTTTAAATCAGTTGATTGATGATAACTTTTTGTTTCAGTGCGTTGCTGTTTAGACCACTGCGCATAATCCGATAAATCACCTTCAAATAATTGCACTTGACCATGACTAACTAAATAGAATTGATCGACACAAGCTTCTAATAAGTAACGATCATGTGAAATTAAAACCAAAACACCTTCATAGGATTGTAATGCATAAGCTAATGCTTCTCGCATCGCCATATCTAAATGGTTCGTTGGCTCATCAAGTAACAAAATATTAGGACGTTGCCAAATAATTAATGCTAATGCTAAGCGAGCTTTTTCACCACCAGAGAATGTTTTAACATGCTGAAAAACTTTATCTGATTGAAATTGAAATCTACCTAAATAAGTTCTTAACTGCGACTCTGAAACATTAGGCGCATATTGTTTCAAATGCCATAAAGCATGTTGATCAAGGTGAAGCTGATCCATTTGGTGTTGTGAAAAGTAACCGATCTGTGCATGGTTACAATATTCAACAAGGCCATGATCAGGTTGTTGCACACCAGCTAAAAGCTTAATAAACGTTGACTTGCCTGCCCCATTGAGACCTAATAAACCAATTCGGTCAGCTATTTGTAGATTAAATTGAACCTTACTTAAAATAGGGCAACCTGGTTGATAGCTAAATGTCACATCTTTCATGGTGAGTACAGGATTGACCAATGCTGGTGGCTGTAAAAATTCAACTTGATATGGTGACTCTTGTTGCACCGCTGCAATTTTTTCCATTTTTTCAAGCTGTTTAATACGGCTTTGAACTTGTTTAGCTTTATTCGCTTGAGCACGAAATCGATTGACAAACTGTTCAATATGCGCCCGAGCTTTTTGCTGTTTTTCCTGTTTTTTTTGCGCATGATCCGCTTGTAAATGATGCACCTGTTCATACTGTGAATAATTACCTCGATAAGGGGTCAGTTGCTGGTGTTCAATCACTAATGTGTGTTGTGTCACGCGGTCAAGAAAGTAGCGATCATGTGCAATCACAATCAAAGCACCATTAAACGTTTTTAACCAGTCTTCTAACCAAATAACAGCATCTAAGTCTAAATGGTTCGTCGGTTCATCAAGCAATAATAAATCAGCAGGTTGAATCAAACATCGAGCCAAGTTTAAGCGGACACGCCACCCACCAGAAAAACTGGCAATTGGTTCATATAACTGAGCCTGATCAAACCCTAAGCCTATTAAAATTTTAGCCGCTGTGGCCTCAATGTCATAAGCCCGATGTTCTGCTAACGTCACATGCATTTGTGCTAAGGCATCTGAATCAATTTGTTGCTCTGATAATGTTTTCATCTGTAACCACAAGTTTCCAATCGTAGGATCCCCTGCTATCACATGGTCAATAGCACAACGCTGCAAATCATTTATTTCTTGCTCAATTGAGGCAATCAAGGGGTTTCCCTGAATAATAACCTCTCCCCGATCAGGTGCGATATTCCCTTGAATTAAAGATAATAATGTCGATTTTCCACGACCATTCCGGCCAACAAGTCCGTATTTTTGCCCTGCATATAATGTGAAATTTGCGGATTCAAATAATACATGTTGTCCATATTGAAGATCAATTTGTTGAAGTGTAAGCATGTTTATTGGCCAAGTGCATCAATAGATAAATAGGCATCATAACACACTACCCCCTAGAGCTGTCATGTTGTGATGGGGTTGTTTCATCTGTTTTTTGTTTTGACAATTGCGCGACTTGCTGTTGTAGCGTCTGAATTTCATCAATCAATGTTGCCATTTGTTGGGTTTGATCCACTTGACTTCGTTCATTTTTTATATGAGCGATGGCATCAACAATAATCCCAATTAGAAAATTTAATAAGACAAATGATGAAAATAAAATAAAAGGAATGAAATAAACCCAAGCCCATGGATAGTCATTCATAATCGGTCGAACAATTCCCATCGACCAACTTTCTAGGGTCATAATTTGAAATAAGGTATACATGGACCTGCCTAAATGCCCAAACCATTGTGGAAAATCGGGGCCAAATAAATCGGTACCAATAATGCCAAATACCACAAATACCATCAATAAAAGTAATGCTGTTGACAACATTGCCGGAATCGAAATCACTAACGCACTAACCACAACGCGCAATGATGGAACCTTACTAATTAAACGGAAAATGCGTAAAGCCCGCAAAACACTCATAAAATATAAAAAAGGAATCACAGAAATTAATGTGACACTAAAATCAAATAAATGCCAACCATTTTTAAAATAAGCTGATTGTAAGGCTAGGACTTTAATTCCCGCTTCTATCACAAAAATACCAACACAAATTTGATCAATGATTAAAAGACTTATTTGCCATGATTTAGATAAATCAAAACTAGCTTCTGTAATCAACACCATTGTATTTAAGATAATCACAGCAATGATAAAAGGGTCAAATTTCTTATGCTTTATCAAACCTAATGCAATCAGACGCATAAAAATTTCAATAAGTTTGTTGCAATGTTGCTATATTATATTGCCAGCCGCTTGACTTGTCTATTGATATGTATTGTTTACTAGCTTGTCATATTCAAGCGCTTTATCCAAAGAATTAATAAATCAAATGTTTTTTTATCGTAACAAAACTTTGTTATAATTAATTTGAATTTTTAACAGTCTTTCATTTTAATTTTAGGAGTTTTACCCATGAAAAAACGTTTAATTACAAGTATCGTTGGCATCGGCGTCATCATCGGTGGCTATATCGGTGCAATGAGCTATAAATCTTATGCAGAAACACAAGCGGTTAAAAAAGCGATTGCTAATTTTAATGATTCCTATCAAAACGTTGGCTTATCATTCGATTATGATCAAATTAATAGTCATACGAATGTATTATTCCATACACGTGTAATTGTCCAAAAACCGGCATTACAATTTGCTTTAAGCAACCAACCACTCATTCAAGCTGATCAATTAAGTGTCAATCAATTTCAATGGCATAACCAAAAAATTCAAAATCTGCATTTAACAGTAACGCATCTAAATAATCCTCAAATACAGCAAGCATTTAATAACCTTTCTGACTGGATTGAAAAGAACCAAACGAAACAACAACAATTACAGCAATTGATTGATCAGCACCTTAAGCAGACAAAAGATTTATCTGACCAAACTAACAATCATGATTTGATGAAATCCTTTGATCAATTATTTGATGATCACATGCTTGCAGCCCGATTAGCTCATCAATTAATTGATCCTTCAAAACCAAAATATCTGGACTTAACCATTGATTATACCCCTGAAAAACCAACAGTGATTGTACAACTAAAACAAAACAACCATACCGTTGCTAATTCGACATTTACATTACAACCAAGTATTATTCGTCAAGTGGTCAAAAATAACTCGATGATGAGCACTTTCAGCCAATTACAAACAATGCAAAAAAATAGCGCTGCAGGCTTAAATAATCCTGAAAAATGGCTTCAAAATGCCTCATTAACCCTTTCAGGCAAAGATATTGACTACAATGCTATTTTAAAACCTCAATATATTGTCAAATATGAAACAACTTTATTTAATCGTGTTCAACATCAATTACAAAACCCTTTAAATAGTGAAATTAAACAAACAGAGCAACCTGTTTTTCAAACAAATGCCAAACCACTTATTGAAAGCTTGCTAAAAGATAAACGCGCTAAAGTCACAGCTTTAAAAAACCAGGCAGACCGACAACGAAAAGGTACATTTGAGTTCCATATTAATTTTAATGCTGATGATCAAAAGCTCAATACACACTTTACAATGTTGTCTAACAAAGATCATCAGGTTTTTGCACAAGGACGGCTTGCACTAGACCACTTATTTGATTATGTCAACCAAGGCTCATCGGATAACAATCGTTTTGATAGTAATATCGAAATCAATGACCCAGTATTTTATCATAGCGCACTGATTCGTCCATTAGGATCTTATTTACCAACAAAAATAACTAACCAATTACCTCAATCAGCGCAAATGCAACAAGCAACAACAAATGCTTTATTATATACATTTGATCAATGGCACTTTAAAACCCAAGGGGCATTTAATATTAAACAAGGCCAACTTGCATTTAAAAAACTTGATTTAGATACATCCTTGATGCAACTGCATGGTGACAATCACATGCACTTTGCATGGAATCGCCCTGATAATCAACAAAGCCAACCAGAAGTCACGTTCCAACTCAATACTGATAATTTATTACCTGCTGTTGTTGCAGGCACAAGCAATATTCAAAGGCTACATCAGCAACCATTATTAATCAATGCATTAAGTGCTTATCAACATTTTGTCAACCGTATTAAGGTGGATTATCACAATAGCCCTCAAGGCATGATTGACTTTAATTTTAACATTAGCGGCAATAACGACTTTCATTGGCAAACAAAAATTGCTGATTTCTTACCAGATTGGCAAAACATTCAATTAGGTCAATTTAAAGTTAATTTGAATATCCCTGCCAATGTTTTTAATACCATTTTTCCATTTAAACCTGATGTGAATTTTGACAGTAAGAAATGGCCATCGATTAAAATGGATACAGATTGGACCGATCATCAGTTGAACCATTCTCTTATTATCAGAAATAAGGCGGGCGATTATTTAAAAACAACAAACCATTCCACAACACAATGGCATCCTAATCAAATGCAATTTGATGTTGAGACGAACCAAATAACGTTTGATATGAAATATCAAGACCAAATCAAAGTTAAAACACTTTTATCATTAGCGCGTTTATGGGCACCTATTGATATTAATGAGCTTAGCCAACAATTAGATCTAAAAGATCTAGACTTTTCAATCAAGGCTAATAGTCAGTATAATGTCAAACAGTCTAATCAGTGGCCTGTCACGTTGACAATTTCAGGCAAAAATTTGGGGCAACTTGACTTTAGTCTTCAACAAACCGTTGATACGGCGGCATCTGATGATCATGGGATTCAAACAACCTATCAATTGTTACCATTGCTGATCGGTTTGAGTCCTTCCATGGAAAATTTTCAGTGGATAAAAACGAATAATGTGACTTTAAACACAATTGATTTATTCACCAAAGATCAAGGAATCGTTAATTGGTTTATTCAAATCATGGCACAACGACAAAACCAAGATTTAACCTCTACAAAAACACAAATCGTTGATCAATTAAAAACGAATATTGAAAAACTCAACCAATATCAACCCGAACCATTAAAGCAAGCTATTGCAAAAGATGATATAAACTTACTGACACAAAAATCATTACAACAATTTGTTTTATTACCTTTGATTCAAAATGGTCAAGGAGGCATGAAAATTGACCTGAATACGCCGATAAATTTCAAAACATTGATTCAATCATTAAGCCAATTAAGCCAATTGAAAATGGTTTATATGGATTTACACAACCGATTTAATACACTGCAAACAAAGCAAAAAACCATTTTACAACAGCATGAAAAGTTTGCTGAAAAAGCAAAGCAGTCAAAACAAAAACATGACTGGCTTGATCCGGCCATCATCAATCCGCCTGCAGTTTATTTATCAAATGCGACACAAGAAACACTAAACCGCATTAAACAACAATCAAACACCATTAAACAAAAAATGGATCAAACATTGAATCAAATACAACAATTACCAACCATTGAATTAACCATTACACCATTGTCACAATGGCCCAACCATGTTAATTGAGCAGTCATTTTATAACATTAAAAGGCATTATTTGCCCACTTTAGATCCATTTAATCAATTCTTTAAAAAATTTAAGCTTGCTCATTTTAAGAAAAGATTTATTTATTAATAAAATTGCTTTAGAATATCGTTATATGAATCTACATGATTCCTACAATTTTAAGAGGAATATTATATGAGCAATGTCATTAATAAGGGTATTTTAGATTTTTTAGTTAGACAAACAGGCATTGATGACAGCCAACTTGATAAAGCCGTTCAACAAGCTAAAATTAATCATGTTCCAATTATCCGCTACTTAGCGGATAAAGAATTAATAAACCCAAGGCAATTTGCTCGACAAGCGGCTGATTTTTTTAGTATGAATTTATTTGATTTAGATGTATATGATCAAGAAATCATTCCTTATGAGTATGTCAATGAACGTTTAATTACCAACTATCATTGCTTTCCGCTTTATAAACAAGGTCGTAATCTTTTATTAGCTGTCTCAGACCCTTTAAACTTATCTGCTATCCGTGAGTACCGATACTATTTTGGTACAGAAGTTGATGTGGTTATGGTTGAAGATGATAAATTAAAACAGTTAGTAGATCACGTTGTCAAAGAGCTGTCTAAAACATCAATGCCAGAATTTTCTGATGATGATTTAAGTCTCGATGTGATTGCAGAAGATCAAGAAGAAGATTTAAATGAAAGTGATATTAATGAAGATGATGGGCCAATTATTCGTTTTGTCAATAAAACCATTGTTAACGCGATCAATTTAGGCGCTTCGGATATTCATTTTGAGCCCTTTGAACGACAATATCGTGTGCGTTATCGTGTTGATGGAATTTTACAAGAAGCCGCTGCTCCCCCTGTTTCAGCTGCACCTCGTATTACTTCTCGTTTAAAAATTTTATCACAGCTGGATATTGCAGAAAAACGTGTGCCACAGGATGGGCGTTTTAAGCTACGTATTTCTGCGAATAATAGTGTTGAGTTTCGTGTTAGTACTTGTCCGACGTCATTTGGTGAAAAAGTTGTTTTACGTATTTTAGATAAGTCTGCTGCTCAAGTAGGGATTGAGAAACTTGGATTTGAACCAGACCAAGAACGTAATTACATGAAAACCTTAGGTCAATCTCAAGGCATGATCTTGGTAACAGGCCCAACAGGAAGTGGAAAGACGGTGACTTTGTATACAGGGTTGAATATTATTAATTCCGTTGAAAAAAATATCTCAACTGCAGAGGATCCGGTTGAAATTAATGTTGAAGGCATTAATCAAGTCCAGGTCAATGTCAAACAAGGACTCACATTTGCTGCCGCACTTAAAGCATTTTTACGACAGGATCCGGATATTATTATGGTCGGTGAGATTCGTAACCATGAAACTGCTGAAATTGCGATTCAAGCTTCTCAAACAGGTCACTTGGTCTTATCAACACTCCATACAAATAGCGCACCGGAAACCTTAAGTCGTTTAATGGATATTGGTGTACCACATTATAATATTGCAAATTCAGTCTCCCTGATTATTGCGCAACGTTTAGGACGACGTCTTTGTGATCATTGCAAAGAAGTCAACGACCTCCCAGAAGAGACTCTACGTGAAATTGGGTTTACACAAGACCAAATCGATCAACAATTTACGGTTTATAAAGCGAATTCTAAAGGCTGTGCACGTTGTAATTTTGGATTTAAAGGACGTGTTGGGCTTTTTGAAGTAATGCCTGTTAGTCGTGCAATGCAACGATTAATTCTTGAAGGCCATGGAACGACATCACTTGAAGAACAAGCAAGAAAGGAAGGGATTGTCAGTATTTATCAATGTGGCTTGATTAAAGTTGCAAAAGGCGTTACTTCGCTTGAGGAAGTCAACCGAGTATCGGTTCAACATTAATCATTCAATATGGACATTATATTATGGCAACGAAATTTAAAGATATTGCTTTTATTTATGAAGGAATTACCAAAAGTGGCACAAAAACTAGTGGTGTGATTGAAGCCAGAACGATGAACTTAGCACGTACTAAAATTGAGCGTGAAGGGATTCGAATTACTAAAATTAAAAAACAACCATTAACCTTATTTCAGAAAGCAGTTAAAACAACTGATGTGACAATCATTACACGTCAAATGGCCACAATGGCTTCAGCAGGGGTTCCTTTAATCAAATCGTTTGATACGATTATTGATGGCATTCAAAAACATCCAGGCTTAAAAAGTCTGTTATTAAAAATGAAATCAGATTTAGAAAGTGGTGAAAGCTTATCAAACACGATTCGTAAATATCCACAACATTTTGATCGTTTATACTGTAGCTTAGTTGCTGCTGGTGAGGAGTCAGGAACGCTTGATACAATGCTTGATCGTATTGCTTCACAACGTGAAAAAGTCGAATCAATTAAAAAGAAAGTCCGCAAAGCATTAACCTACCCTGCGGTTGTCATGGTCATTGCAGTCGCTGTGACATTTATTTTACTTGCTTTTGCTGTTCCAGCATTTACCGGTATTTTTGAACAAGCAGGTGCAGAGCTTCCATTAATTACACAATTTACGGTTGCTGCATCAGAAGTCGCTCAAAAATATTGGTGGGTAGCTTTAGCTTTTGTGGCCATTGCTTTTAATGTTTTTCGTACGGCTTTAAAAAAATCAACCAAATTTCAAACATTTGTTGATTATGCCTTATTAAAAATTCCAATTATTGGCAAAATTATTGCACAATCATCTCTAGCTCGCTTTGCCCGTACACTCGAAACAACACTAGAATCAGGAATGACCCTCACAAATGCATTACAAGCTGTCTCTAGTGCCACAGGGAATATGAAATATGAAAATGCAACATTAGTCATTAAAGATGCCGTTGAAAAAGGAGAAAGCTTTACAACAGGAGCAAATGAGTGTGGTGATGTGTTTCCAAATTTAATGATCCAAATGATTTCAATTGGGGAAGAATCAGGGAATATGTCACAAATGTTAAATAATGTTGCTACGATTTATGAAGAGGAAGTCGATAACTTAGTTGGCGCCTTAAGTAGTATGCTTGAACCAATTATCATGATTGTTTTAGGAGGAATTGTTGGTTTCTTAGTTATTAGTATGTATATGCCAATGTTCCAGCTAGGTGACGCCATTTCTTAAAGTCAATTGTTAAAAAACCATCGTTTCAACAATATAGAAGCAATTCATTTTGATATAGTAAGTGTTGGTCAACAGGTAGTGTCAACAAACCATAAATATGTTCATTCAGCCCACTTTCCCATGAATAGTATAGTCTGGCTAATAACAACCGTTTGGATTTAAAATGCTTGCGATATCTTTACATGCTGCAAGTGATTGTTATCTATGTATTTTATCCACTCTGTTAGCAACTCAAGGAGCGGCGACATATTAATATTATTTCATCTTGGTTGCAAAGAATAAATCCGCTTTTTCAATTGTTTGATCAATCAATGCCTCTGTATGCGCAATTGAAATAAATCCTGCTTCAAATCGAGCCGGTGCCCAATAAACCCCTTGTTCTAACATAAAGTTAAAAAATTGTTTAAATAAATCAGCATCACCTTTGTTAATATGATCAAAGCTACTTAATGGATTATTTGGAGCAACGAAATAAAAGCCAAACATACCACCTAATGCTTGTGTTTGAAAATGTGTAACTCCATTTTTATCAGCGGCTTCTTTTAACCCTTCAACTAATCGTTGGCTTTTTTGAGCAATTGCATGATCAAACCCCGGTTGACTAATCTTTTTTAATGTGGCTAATCCAGCTGCCATGGCAACAGGATTACCTGCTAGTGTTCCAGCTTGATAAACTGGTCCAGCTGGCGCCACCCATTGCATCAAATTACGTCGACCACCAAACGCACCAACTGGCATGCCCCCACCAATAATTTTACCGAAAGTTGTCAAATCCGGTTTAACACCATAATAGCCTTGCGCACCGGATAATCCAATGCGAAAACCAGTCATGACTTCATCAAAAATTAAGACCACATCATGGGCATCACATAAATCACGTAACCCTTGTAAAAAACCAGGCTTCGGTAACACTAAATTCATATTTCCAGCTACTGGCTCAACAATTAAAGCAGCTACTTGGCCTTGATGCTGATCTAATAACTGCTCAACATCCTTTAAATCATTATAAGATGCTAATAACGTATCATGAACTGTTGCATTCGGCACACCAGGTGAATTTGGAATGCCTAATGTCTGTGCCCCAGAACCCGCTTGAACTAAAAAAGGATCAGCATGTCCATGATAACATCCTTTAAATTTAATGACTTTATTACGCCCTGTAGCAGCACGGGCAACGCGTAAAGCGCTCATTGTTGCTTCTGTTCCTGAATTAACAAAGCGAATTTGCTCAATACTATCGACTGTATCGCAAACAAGCTTGGCTAATGCAACTTCATCTGGACAGGGTGCGCCAAAACTCAATCCTTTTTGTACTGCTTGTAAGACTGCCTGTTCGACATCGGGGTCTCGATGGCCAAGGATCAATGGTCCCCAAGAACCAATGTAGTCAATATAGCTTTTGCCAGTTTCATCATAGATATGCGCTCCTTGGCCTTTTGTCATAAACAATGGCGCTGTGCCAAGCCCTTTGAATGAGCGAACAGGTGAATTAACACCCCCTGGAATAACCTCTTTTGCTTGATCAAATGTTGACATATTCATTATCCTTATCTTTAAACAATTAAAATCAGTATTTCCAACAATGGCCAATTATTTTGTATTAATCAGATGCTAGGCAATAACCTACCCAATCTTTGAACGTTGGATGGCCATTTAAAATTGCTTGCACGGGCATCATTTTTCCCCCTGGCAATTGCAACTTTTGGATAATCATTGGCTCGGTTTCGGTAGCTACATAAAGCCCATCATTTTGTACAGATAAAATTGTGCCAGCTGACTTATCTTTCCATTCATCCTTTGATTGGCTGCTAATGACCACATGATCAATTTTAATATTTTGTCCTTCCCATCGGAAAAAAGCCCCTGGCCAAGGCGTCATTGCTCGAATATGGCAATCAATTTGAGTCGCCGGCTGTTGCCAATTAATTTTACCTTCTGCTTTGGTTAATTTTTTAGCATAAGTAACCCCAGCATCCGTTTGTGGTGTTGGTCCAGGTAACTCATCGCGCAATAATGCACGCAATACATCTCGCAATGTTTCAATGGCTAAATCAGTTAATGATTCATACAAGCTAGCTGATGTATCCTCGGATGTGATATCACATACCCGCTGATATAAAATATCCCCCGTATCAAGGCCTTGATCCATTTGCATGATGGTAACACCCGTTTGTTTGTCACCTCCCTGAATAGCACGCTGAATCGGTGCAGCACCTCGCCAACGTGGAAGCAATGACATATGAACATTCCAGCAACCATATTTTGGCAAGGTTAACATTTGCAGTGGTAACATTAATCCATAAGCAACGACGATAATCAAATCTGGTTGAAGTTGATGTAATGTGTCTAAAATTTCTTGGTTAATTTTCTCAGGTTGATAAACATCAATCCCATACTCATTGGCTATCTGCTTCACAGAAGATTGTTTTAACTGGCGACCACGTCCGGCTTGACGATCAGGTTGTGTTAAAATACCACTGACATGATGGTCGGTTTGCTCTAATAAAAAAGTCAGTATTTTAGCCGAAATATCTGGTGTCCCAGCAAAAACAATATTCAAATTTTTTTGACTTACTTCAGGTAATAACATATATGTTGTCCCTCTTTTGATTCACACATCAATGATGATAACCAAATGCTGATACATTGATTTCATTAAGTGGACCTTGCCCTGTTTGTACTTGGCAAATCGCAATTACCTTTTGCAGTCCATGCTCTCCGGCTAATTGCTGAATTTTTCCCTGTGCTTGCTGACATCGAAGTTTTGCTTGATCAGGATTTGCTAAATATCGAACCGCTTGAATCGTTGCCTGTGGTGTTTGATTTTCTTGATTAACCCATGTGCTAAATTGTTGTCCATCGTTGGCAATTTCCATTGTCACATCAGCTGAATTAATTGAGGAATAAGATTGTTGATTATGCGGCAAATAAATCGCATGAACTTGGTAAGATGTACTTGGAACAACCCACCAAAAAAAGGTAATTAAACCAATTAAAATTACCCCATGAATCAAGTTTTGTTGTAAACGCGACATGCGTCTGTCCATTGATATTTTATTGATAAACAAAGAATAGCACAAAACAAATCATTTGTCCGTGCCCCATAGCAAACTTTATGGCATTGAACTAAACAAGGTAATAGCTAAAAATATGCCCCCTAATAAAAGGATTAATATGGCAAATAATTGTTGAATCGTCGCACCGTTTAACCGATCTTTTACTTGCAAGGTCCCAGCCATGCCAATAATACCTCCAAGAATAAAACCAATGGCAATCAGCCAATTGATCATGACGCCTGTTAATAGATGTGATGCAAAAGCTAACGTTGACATTAAAAATATCACAAAAAGTGAGGTTGTAATCGCTGTTTTAATGGGCATTTTTGCTACAATTAACAGTGCTGGCACAATTAAAAAACCACCACCAACACCAAATAATCCAGTCAAAAATCCAGTCACAATTCCTGCAATAATAATGGTGATTTGACATCGTGTTTGCAAAATCAATCGACCATTGTCAGTATAACGGCACCCTTTCCCAGTTGTATGGCGAATAGCTTGATTACTCTTTTTCAATAAAGTCCAAATGCCAACGCCTATCATTAAACAAGAAAAAAGCCCCATTAGCCATGCATCAGGCAGCATAACATTGATATAACTGCCTAAAGGCGCACCTAAGATACCGCCAACTGCCATGATAAAAGCAACTAAAATATTAACTTCACTGCTATTAAAACGAGACACAACCCCCGATAATGCAATCAACCCAACAACCATTAATGAAATAATAACAGCTTGATGAAAAGGCAAGCCAATGCCATATACAAGCATTGGCACAGCCAGAATGGAGCCACCGCCACCAGTTAAGCCTAAAGCAATGCCACAAAGCCCACCAAAAATGAATGCTAAAATCATTAATTAACACCACAGCCAAGATTTGAAGGCACCGCAACATCCATATATTTTGGATTTGGTAAATCTAAATGATTCATTAATTCTACATATGCATCCACTGTTTGTACTTGTAATCTTGGATTATGGGCTTTTTCTTCACCGATGTAACTTTTTGTATTACCTCGATAATCATGCCCGGGATAAACGATTGTATCATCAGGTAACATTAATAATTTATCAAATAAGCTATGATACTGATCCATTGCATTCCCATTTTGAAAATCAGTTCGCCCAGTACCACGAATTAATAATGTATCACCCGTAAACACTTTATCATCAACAACAAAGCAATAAGAATCATCTGTATGGCCAGGGGTATACAATGGTTTAATTGTTATTTGTTGCCCAACTTGAATGGTATCCCCTTCTTGAAAAGTTTCAGAAACACATTCAGCTTTAGTTTGTTTTCCAAGCATAGTCCGACAACCAGTTTCTTGGCGTAATTGACCTAAAGCCGTAATATGATCAGCATGAACATGCGTATCCATGGCAACTTCTAATGTTAAACCTAACTCTTGTAAAAGACGCATATAGCTAGCCATTTGTACTTTGACAGGGTCAATAAGCACAGCTTTTTTTGTTTCTTGACAACCAAGTAAATAAGTATAAGTGCAAGAATCCATATCAAACAGTTGACGAAAAATCATACGTATTCTCCTATTAATTCCATTGAAAGGTTAATTGATTATTTAGAAAGCTCATCAAATGCGCGCAAAGCATCTGCCGCATACATTAATGAAGGCCCACCGCCCATATAAACTGCCATGGCACAAACTTCATCAAGCTCTTGTTTTGTCACCCCAAGCTTAATTAATGTTTTCACATGAAATCCAATACATCCGTCACAACGTGTTGATATAGCAATTGATAAAGCAATTAGTTCTTTTGTTTTTCCATCCAATACGCCTTCAGCTGTTGCTGATTTTGCTAGTTGAGAAAAACCTTTCATTGCCTCAGGTGAACCTTGATGTACTTTAGGTAAATAAGCATTCAATCCATTCATGATCTCTTGATAAGATTTTGCCATGTTTTCACTCCTTTTTATTACTTTTGACGTCGATTATAAGGTAATAGCATTAATAAATTGGCCATTCCACAAAAACCTGTTAATCCTGCAAATAAAAGCCCTCCACCAAAAAAAGCACTTAACCAATAAAACCATGGAGAAATGAAATAGCCTAATATTAAGCCAACTAATACCATGGAACCAACAATAATTTGGACTTGTCTCATTAGCGGTAAAGGAGCCTTTTTATTTTCAATGGTTTGACCACCAACTTGACGCCATGCACTAATACCACCTTCTAATACATAGATCGTATCAGTATTGGCTTGCTCAAGCTGTTTAAGGCATTGTTTTGTTCTGTTGCCAGATTGACAATGAACAACAACTGTTTGGTTCTTATCAAAGTCCATGTCTTTAATTGCATCAGCCGAATGGCACATAGCATATGGAATTTTTTCTCGAGCATGTTCATCTGCTGTTCGAATATCAATGATTTTTAATGTCTCTGGCGTTTGTTGTTGCCATTGTTTCACTTGTTTTGCTTGAATATTTTTTACGGTCGCCATAAATTCACCTCGTTGACTCACAAACCTTAATATTAGAGTAATCTAATATTAAGGTTTTGTCAAAATTATTTTGCAGCAATTTAGCATCATTGGTTATTCACGATTAATTGAAGAATTTAATTGATTAAAGATGAATCATGATTCATTTCTTTCAGCACAATAAATATCATATAATGTTGTAAGAATCTGTTGAACTTCTTGATTTTTCAATGTGTAGTACACATATAAGGCTTGTTTCTCGGTTGTGACTAACCCGCGATCACGTAAAATTTTTAAATGCTGAGAAAAAGCAGATTGGCTGATATCTGATCCTTCCATCATTTCAGTCACAGTCATTCTCCCCCGTTGGGCTAACATGCATAAAATAATGAGCCGAGTTTCATGAGCCATTATCTTTAATAGCTGAACGGGTTGTTGCACATTTTGGCGCATTTGCTCAAATGGCATTGCTTGCTGCTTGTGTCCCAATTTAATCCCCCTCTTTAATGGTTATATTATTCAAGTAATGTTGTCAAAAAGAAAGGTTTAAAGAGATATGAGTTTGGTAAAAAGGATTGCCTTGTGTATTCACATTACCGGTCAAACTGACACCAATTCCAAACCCTGGTGTTGGTGTAATAACCGTCTGCAATTTACCAACCACGCCTAATGAGTTTTCTCGACGTGAATTATCAGCTTTAAATACTTCTTTCGTATGCGTAAATGCCGGACCAATACTTGCTGCCCAATGAAAATAGGAATATCTTTGAATATAGCCATATAATAAACTAATATCAGCAGCACTGCCTTCATTAACATCATCACAGGCAAAGCCGACCGTTGTAATGCATGTTAAAGGTCCAACAATCACATCACCAATCGCATTACCTTGCAAGGTCCACAACCGATGCGTGCTTGATTGATAATTAAGTCCAATACCCAATGCTGGACCAACACCCACACTTTTTCCGCCGCCAATACCTAAACTGACATCCATCCATGTCCTAGGAAATAATTGCTCCCCTCGATAAGGGTGAGATTCGCCATGATCAACTGCAATTTTTTTAGTTGGGACATTCGCCCAACTTGTTGATACAGCACATCCGGCCAACAATATCACAGAAAAACGTTTCAAGAGCATATAAATATTTTCATAAAATTTATAAAATTAATAATCAGTTTAAAAGCCTTACTCTTTGAATGCAATTGTTTCTACCTGTTAAGCAAGAATCGTTTATAGAGGCCCGATAATTTAAATTAGTTGTAAAATTTTCGTTAAATAATCAGCATCACTTTGATCAAAGGCCGCTAATTGATTTGAATCGATATCAAGTACCGCTATGAGTTCGCCCTTGTCAATCCATGGGACAACAATTTCAGGTTGGGTTGCTTTTGAACAAGCAATATGATTGGCAATTGCATTCACATCAGGCACAATTTGTGTTGTTTTTTTAAGGGCGGCTTTGCCACAAACGCCTTTACCTAATGGAATTTCCAAACAACCATATGTTCCTTGGTAAGGGCCAACTTTTAAGACACCATCCACCATTCGGTAAAATCCCACCCAATCAAAAAGATCCATTGACTGGTATAAACAACAACATAATGTTGCCATTTTCGCAATAGCATCGGTCTGATCTTGCATAACAGGGATTAATTGTTCATATATTGCTTCATACTGCTGCTGTTTTGTTTGATTCATCAATATCACCCACTATTGTTAGATCAATGTATCAATAATTTGATCCATACGATGATGATAAGTATTCTGTAAAGGTTCTGGCCAAGTATCAAGCTTGCCTAATATTGCTTTAACAAACCCTTGCATTAATAATGATTTAGCAGTTTGTTGTGTAATGCCGCGTGATTGCAGATAAAACAAAGCTTGCAAATCAAGCTGGCCAACCGTTGCCCCATGAGTACATGCCACATCATCAGAATAAATTTGCAATTCTGGTTTTGTATTAATCTGTGCTTGTTGGCTTAATTGGATATTACGGTTATTTTGATAAGCCCCTATTCCTTTTAATCCAGCGTCCACAATCGCTTGAGCATTAAAAACACAACGACTTTTTTGATCAGCTAACCCTTTAAAGTCCACATCACTCATGGTATGGGAAGCTTGATGATAAACATATAAATGATAATCCACGTGATGTTTTTGTGTTGTGAGCATCGCCCCATACAATCGGCATTGTGCACCAGTTCCACGCAAAACAACTTGAATGTCATTACGGCTTAATGCCACCGCTCCGGCAACGTGAAATGCATTAAAAGAAGCATCACGTTCAACGTCAACGTGCCATGTTTGGGTAGCAATCACTTTTGATTGTTGTTGGCTTGCAATCGCATCAAAATGGCAATGAACCCCTTGGGCGATATTAAGACGATGGTAAACATTTAAACTTGTCAAAGCATTAGTATTGCTGATGATTTGTTGTTGAATATGGCAATCGGCTTGAATCTGCCATTGCACATAGCTACTGACTAATTGTGCATCGGCCTGATCGGTCACATAATGCGTGATTAAAATAGGTTGATCAGTAACAGGTTGTTCAACAGTCACCATCATCGGTTGAATACTTGCCGCTTTTGTCAGATAGGCCATCGCGGCATCCGGTGCCTGAGCTAATTCAAATGCCACACCCTTTTGAATTGAAACATGCTCATCTGGCATATCAGAATGGACATAATTCCCATCGACAAATACACAATGGTAATACCCGTTTGGTAACTGCCCTAGATCAATATTGGCCGCTTGCCAGGTTTGGCAAATCTGCTTGATCCCCATTGTTTGATAAATATTAGCTAAATCTGTATATTTCCAATTTTCTTGACGCCGATGTGGTAGTCCAAGCTTGTCTAGTGCTTGCCAAGCTTGCGTTTGTGATGGCGTTGTCAAAGCATCAACAGATAATGGCAATGTCATGATACGTCTCCTTAAATTAAACAGCGAGGTTGGCATAACCTTCTGATTCTAACTGGTGGGCTAGCGTTTTATCGCCTGATTTGATAATTTGACCATCAACTAATACATGCACAAAATCCGGCACAATATAGTCTAATAAGCGCTGATAATGAGTAATTAACATAAACCCACGCTGATCATCACGCATTTCATTGACCGATTTAGCCACAACTTTCAGCGCATCAATATCTAAACCTGAGTCAGTTTCATCTAAAACTGCCATTTTGGGTTGCAACATCATCATTTGCAACATTTCATTACGCTTTTTCTCTCCACCTGAAAATCCTTCATTTACACCACGTTTCATATACTTTTGATCCATTTCTAACGTAGTCATGGCTTGGCGTAATTGACGCATAAAATCGGCCGCTTCTAATGGTTGAGAACCTTGTGCTTTGCGCAAACTGTTAACAGCTGTTTTTAAAAATTGCGTATTACTCACACCTGGAATTTCAACAGGATACTGAAATCCTAAAAACATACCTGCCGCGGCACGTTGCTCTGGTTCCATGACTAATAAGTCCTGACCATTTAATAAGACTTTCCCTTGTGTGACTTCATAACCTGGTTTTCCAGAAATCACATTACCTAGAGTACTTTTCCCAGCCCCGTTTGGCCCCATAATCGCATGAGTCTCTCCTGGATTAATCGTTAAATTAATCCCTTTTAAAATTGCTTGATCTTCAACATTTGCATGTAAATTTTCAATAGTTAATAACATCTTGTTTAACTCCTTTATTATCCAACAGCCCCTTCAAGACTGACTTCCATAAGTTTTTGTGCTTCAACTGCAAATTCAAGTGGCAATTCTTTAAATACCGCTTTGCAAAATCCGTTGACAATCATCGCAACGGCATCTTCCTGACTCATACCGCGTTGTAAACAATAAAACAATTGCTCATCTGAAATTTTAGAAGTCGTTGCTTCATGTTCAATTTGCGCAGAATTGGTTTTATTTTCAATATAAGGATAAGTATGGGCGCCACAGTTTTGACCAATTAGCAATGAATCACATTGTGAAAAATTACGAGCATTCGTTGCCGTAGGCATCATTCGAACCAACCCTCGATATGCGTTTTGAGCTTTCCCAGCTGAAATGCCTTTTGAGATAATGGTGCTTTTTGTGTTTTTCCCCATATGGATCATTTTGGTGCCGGTGTCAGCTTGCTGGGCATGGCGGGTCAAGGCAACTGAATAAAATTCACCAACACTATTATCCCCTTTTAGAACAACTGATGGGTATTTCCATGTGACCGCTGATCCAGTTTCTACTTGTGTCCATGAAATTTTGGCATTGGTATGGCATACGCCTCGTTTTGTAACAAAATTATAAATTCCGCCTTTACCATCACGGTCACCGGGATACCAATTTTGAACTGTGGAATACTTAATTTCTGCATCTTTTAATGCGACAAGCTCAACCACTGCCGCATGCAACTGATTTTCATCACGCATTGGTGCTGTACACCCTTCTAAATAACTCACATGGCTGCCTTCATCCGCGACAATCAAAGTGCGTTCAAACTGTCCAGTATTCATGGCATTAATACGAAAATACGTTGATAATTCCATCGGGCAACGAACCCCTTTAGGAATATAAACAAAAGAACCATCACTAAAAACAGCTGAATTCAAAGCTGCAAAAAAATTATCATTTTTAGGGACAACTGTTCCTAAATATTGTCTAACTAATTCTGGATATTTTTGAAATGCTTCTGAAATAGAGCAAAAAATCACACCAGCTTCAGCAAGCTTTTCTTTAAAGGTTGTCACCACAGAAACTGAGTCAAACACAGCATCAACAGCCACATTACTTTTTTTAACACCCGCTAACATTTCTTGCTCATGAAGTGGAATGCCAAGCTTGTTATAAGTATCCAGAATTTCTGGATCAATCTCATCAAGACTTTCAGGTCGATCTTCATCTGATTTAGGGGCTGCATAATAACTGATTGACTGATAATTCACAGGCGTATAATTAACATGGGCCCAAGAAGGTTCTGTCATTTTACGCCATGCCCGATACGCTTCTAAGCGCCATTCTAACATGAACGCTGGTTCATTCTTGATGGCTGATAAACGTCGAATCGTTGTTTCATCAAGCCCTGCTGGAAAGCAATTTTGCTCGACATTAGTAACAAACCCATGTTCATAATCTTGATTGACAAGTTGATCTATTTGCGGTTGTGACATTGCTTTTATCCTTTTGTCTCCATCATTTTTAAAATGGTTTGATCGCGCCGGTTTAGCACATCTGATAATATTAATTGACGTAATGTATTACGTATATGCTGATTAACTTGGGACCAAAACGGTTTCATATGACACCCTGCTACTTCGCAATGCCCCCTTTGGTCACAGCATTCTGTAATTGCCATGGTTCCATCCATTGCTTCAATGATTTCTAGCACATTCATATGCTCGGGTGGTCGATTTAAAATATAACCACCATCCGCCCCTCTTTTCGCATCTAAAACCGATGCTCGAGCCAGCAATTTCAAAATTTTTCGCACAGTGGGCAATTGTAACCCTGTGGCCTCTGACACTTGTGTTGCACTTAATGAAATATCTTTTGAACGAGATAATTCAACAACAATCAACACTGCATAATCCGCTAATTTACTAATTTTAAGCATAACTAGTACTGTTTTAGTACCTTTTAAGTTTACTTTACGCAATTTGACCATTAATGTCAAATGGATTTGCTCAATAAAATAATGCTTTATGATAGCAAAATGTCATTCAATATTCGATCAATTTTATTAATAGGTATGCGAATCAGCGTTGTTCAACTTGTTTTTTATCCAGTGGTTGTGACACAATAAGATATCTTAATAATCAGGCAAAAGGCACTGTTTGATGATCAAAAAAATACATCTGTGGACACTATTAGTTGCAATTTCACCAGTCACGGCCACAGCAAACCCTTATAAAGATGCGCTGGTTTACAGCACAGCCGCTTCAGCCATTTCAACGGCTACCGCAATTGGTTTACAACAGGCCGGTTATGAGCCACAAGTCCAATCTGGCCCATTTGGCCCTGTGACAACGATCAAAACCAATGAGGCTGGTCATGAATCATCATTACAACAGCCTAAGCAAGATGCATTTGAAAAACAACAACAAATTCATCAGCAACGCATGGATTTTATGAATCAATAATATTTATTGTCGTTGATAGGTAACCACATTAACTTGAGCATGTGGCATTGAAAAATTATTCCAGTATTGACTCGTTGTGATTTGTCGTGCTTGATCAGATTCTAGTAATAGAATAATTTCAATCTCTGCCGGATGATAATATAATAAGACTTGCTGATCAGACAGTTTGACTGTTGTTTGATTATGCAAAAGATATTTATTTAGCGCTTGCATAATGGTTTGACGACTTGGCAACTGCGTTTCTGGTGAAGCAAAACCGTCATCATGGTGATGTGATACATCTACATGCACTGTAATATCTTTGATATGATCAATTTGCTTGGCAATTTGGTCGCGAACACACTCACCAATATAATGCCCTTCTGCAGCTGTCGCATGTGCGGGCACTAATAAATGCACGTCGATTAAAATTTTACCAGCCATTTTGCGAGAACGTAAACAATGATAAGACTCAACACCATCAACATTGGCAATAATGGCTTCAATTGATTGTTGCGTGCTAAGATCTACCCCCTCATCAATCAACTCGGATACAGCTTGATAAGTCCATTTAATCGCCATCTTTAAAATGAAATAACAGACAAATAAGGCCGCAACAAACTCAGCCCAACCATAACCCATTAATGCGCCTAAAATACCAATCAGCACAATGACTGACGACAACATATCAGATCGACTATGCCAAGCATTAGCTTTTAGCAAAGAAGAATTAATCCGTTTTCCATAAAACCAGGTGTATTGAAAAATTCCTTCATTTGCAACAATGGAAAAAATAGCAACATATAACGTAAATTTACTGGGTATTGTTTGCGTTTGATACCACCAATGTAAAAATGAATCATAAGCGATGCCAGCTCCGATAACCATTAAAACCATTGATAGCAATACCGTTGCTAATGTCTCAATGCGCTCATGCCCATATGGGTGATTTTGATCGGTACCTTTATGCGCATATTTTGCAGCCACCAAGACCATACCATCACTGACCACATCAGATAAAGAGTGCACACCATCAGCAAATAAAGCTGATGATCGACCGACAATTCCAAATAAAATTTTAACAAATGCTAATAATAAATTTACAAACAACCCAACGAGCGTAACACGTCGACTGATTTGATAGCGTTGTTGCTGTGTCGGTTGTGTTGCTGTCATTGCACACTCCTTTTAATATGTATTTTTGATTGATGTTGATAATATTGCGCTATCATAATCAAATATAAGCTTAAAGTCACCAGTGGTGTGACCAAACTAGGTAAAGGCCAATATAAAAACCAAGCAGCAATTACATCACAAAATACACTCATTAAGCTTAATCCCATAAATTGCGGACTAAACCCACGTCCTTGTTGTTGCTGACTATTTTGAATAATTTGAGGAATCCAATAGATTAAATAACTGCCACTACTAATCCAACCAAGTGTTAACAAAAACATATAGGGCCATGGGATAAATAGACCAATTATGGACAAAATAGTTACAAACCAGCCAAGATAATGCTGTTTTGGTACGTTTTGATAAGCTTTTTGAATTTGAACTTGTTGAACAACTAAAAACCCTAGTGTTACGAAACTGACTAATTGATATTGCCATGGCAGCCCTAAGCCAATGCCATATAACAAATCAAATCCATTAGCTAACACCATTAACAATTGTGTGGTTAAACTGATTTGATGAATATAAGCTTGTTTTTGGTTATAAATTAATTGTGGTAAATAGCGAATTAAATAAATGATTAATGAAATATCTAATGCAACTGAACCCACAATGGACCATGGCATAATTGTTTGCCCTCTTAATAAAAGATCAAGCTTAATGATCAAAAAAATAATACTTCTTTTTTGATATCCTAAATTTTATTAATAAACATTGATAAATGAATCAATCATATAATGCCAGTGTCTCAAACTTGCATCCATTGTCAATCTTTTTAGCCCACCATATCAAAATTAATAAAATTTTGATGTATTTTCCGTCCTTAACGAGAACAACCTGCTTTTTTATAACAATTAACTGATGTAAGAGAACCGGTGGTCCTGTCTGATAAAGCGTATTATTCACAAGACATTTGTGAGTTTTTATTTGAAAAGAACTGTAAATTGATGATTCCATCGCGTAGCAATGCAAAAAATAAACACCCTATTGATAAAGAAATGTACAAATAGCGATACCTGATAGAATGCTTCTTTTCACAATTGAAGCAATTTTGTAGAGTTTTGTCTCATTTTTGAGCTTCGCAGGTAGTTTGATATGGTTAAGGTTAAAAAATTGGTTCACAGAACCTAACGAACTTTTATATAATTTAGGAAATAATAAACTACAATTCACCTTTATAATTTTTGTAATATTTTAACTGATTTTAAAATTTGTTTGGCCTTATTTGGATAATATTTTAAGCAACAGGTTAAAGCTGCCCCTTTGCATGGGTAGTTTCTGTCATACAGGCAACGTTGAATAACCTAGCTAATTTTCCCACCCTGAATGATCTGGTTTGGTAGTCCCCCATCTCTTGACACTATTATCAAATCAAAACTTAATTTTTGAAAAATAACTTAATAAACATTGACTTTTAACCTTTTTCCTGTGATGAATACAGCATGATCAATATTTCACATTAAAGGAGGATGGCACACACATTACGGAGTTAAATCAAGCATTTAGATCAATCCAGTTTTATGATATAGATAATTTAAGGAGTCGACTTATGTCCATGAAAACAACGGTTTTAAGCACATTGATTAGCGTTGGTGCAATGATGACAAGCGCAAGTGCGAATGAGCGATCTAAACACCATACAATCAATATGAATGGGACGGTCAATCAAACAGTGGTATTTTCTCCATTAGATGATTTATTAGGGCAACATTCACAAATGGTTAATGCTACTTTTATCAGCCCAAAATATACGCATATCAATACAGTCAGTGGTGGCTATACTGCTGAAAAATCGGATTGTTTGGTCAAAAGCTCCGGTCTAAAGAATACAAAAACAGTGTGTCATTTGAAAAAATCTGATTCAAATCAACCATTAAAAGTGACAGTCGTCGCTGATAATTTTCAAGGCAAAATAGCAAAAGGTCAGCTTATATTGATCCAATCACCAAAAACGATCACATGCAATAATGCTCAACCTGGCACTTGGATCAATAAATCATATGTGGTTTTTGATGGTGACTATAGTGAACCATATTTAGTCGTTGAAGATGGTCATGGTGAATATGGAATCAAATCGGACAAGATTCGTGACAAGATTGCTCAAGGTGATTTACGGGTTTGTACTTCACATGTGACCAATATGGAAAATTTGTTTCGTCAACCGCTATTTAGTGAAAGTAATTTTAATGGAGATATTCGCGATTGGGATACTTCACATGTGACAAATATGAAATATATGTTTGGTGGCGCGAATACTTTTAACCAAGATATTAGTGCTTGGGATGTATCTAATGTTAGAACAATGAAGGGAATGTTCCGGGCAGCATCTGATTTTAATCAACCCATTGGGCAATGGGATACATCGAATGTGGCAAATATGAGCATGATGTTTGACCATGCTGATTCTTTTAACCAACCCATTGATCAGTGGGATACATCAAATGTGACAGATATGACATTAATGTTTGGATATGCACGAAACTTTAATCAAGATATCTCCGAATGGGATGTGAACAATGTTGTTTCATTTGCGAAGTTTGCAAAAAACTCCCCTATTGAAGGAGATTCAAGCAAACTGCCAAGCTTTAATGAAAACTAAATAGGAGCCAATCTACTCTTGAATAAGCATGTTACATGATTATCCTTAATGGATCTGAATATCTAAAACATGCTTATTTTAAACGAAACGATAATGAAAATAAATTCTCTAAAAAGGCTAACTTAAAAAGTTATCAATGATAAAAGCAAATTGACGCGTTGTCTCATGGTCAACAAAGCTCATTAACCATTCAAAACTTGCTGTTTTTTCTGATTAAATTCTTCTTCTGTCAACAATCCTTTATCTTTCAAATGCGCTAATTTTTCAATTTCATCGGCCACATTACTTTGAGCAGGGCCTTGACGCTCAGATACTTTATTATTGACCACAACATGAATCGGGTTAGAAAATGCCCATACAAAAGCAATCACCCAACCAAGAAAGGTCCAACCAAGTAAAATATTTAAAAGCACAATTCCCACTGTCGACTGATGTTTTCTATTCATTGCAACAATCGTTGGCAAAAAATAAATCACTAAAAAAATTAAGATCATTAAAATAGCGGCCCCTGGCAGCATCCCTGATTGCATTGGCTCTCCTAAGATTAAACAAATAAATTTATTCTATGAAATGATGATTGTATTGTCAAACGGATTGGTCAATGAGTCCAGTTCATTGATTAGATCTACCAACAAGCAAACGACATTGATATTTGCCAAGGTCGTGAGAGACTGACTAACATTGTAGAAATTTATTTAGATAAACAATAGTTTGAATTTGATAAAAATAAAAAGATTAATGTGACTGGCGGAGAGAGAGGGATTCGAACCCTCGAAGGGAGTATTAATCCCTTACTCCCTTAGCAGGGGAGCGCCTTCAGCCACTCGGCCACCTCTCCGTAACAACAGTGATTATTTAACCACACTTAAACCAACCTTGTCAAACATTTTTGTTGATTAAATCTGAATTTTTAAACGCATGTGGCAATAAATCAGAACAGGCAAGTTCTAAGTGCTGACTTTGATCGACATTAGCTAATATAACAGGACAATCAGCCGTTAACAATTCAAGCATAACTTGGCGACAAGCACCACACGGACTAATCAAATGGTTTTGATTCGTGGTAATGGCAATCATTTGAATATCTTGTTGTCGATAACCTTGACTATAAGCAGCAAATAACGCACTCCGTTCAGCACAATTCGTCAAGCCATATGATGCATTTTCAACATTGACCCCTTGGATGATCGTTCCATCATTTAATTGCAATGCCGCACCAACAGAAAATTCAGAATAAGGCGCATAAGCATTGGCCAGTGCTGCTTTTGCCGCTTGTAAAAGCTGTTTTTGAACGTCCAAATCACTATTACTCAATTAACCATCTGTACTGAACGATCCTAACGTAAAATCATCTTTATTACCATGGTTTTTTGCCTTATAATCATACCCATTACTTTGAATTGATAATTTGACGATGCAACAAACAATCCCTGAGTATTTTAATTATGAAACTGTCATCAGTTTTTTACCGTGCCAAACCCCAGAGGCTTGGATTCAAACAGCGTGTTTGCAACAAGAATTGTTGCTCATTGATCATGCCCATTGTGAAAAAAAAGCTGCCGCAACCGCTTTAAGCTTTATTCATCGTTGCCCAGATAAACCCGAACTATTAACACGCATGTCAAAAATTGCTCGAGAAGAATTAGTTCATTTTGAACAAGTGATGCGAATCTTAGAACAACGTGGCATTACTTATCGACCCTTAACCCCCTCACGTTATGCAAAAGGCCTACATGAGTTTTGCCGTGATGAGCCAAAACAACGTTTCATTGATCAGTTGATTATTGGGGCTTTTATTGAAGCACGTTCATGTGAACGTTTTAGTAAAATTGCTTCATATTTAGATCAATCGCTACAACATTTTTATGAAGGTTTGCTCGCCTCAGAGCAACGCCATTTCACGATTTATTTAAACTTCGCTCAACACTATAGTGACCATGATATTACACCAGATATTCAACGTTTCATGACAGCTGAACATCAACTTATCACATCACCTGATCCGTGCTTTCGCTTTCATAGTGGTCTGCCAGTCAACGAATCTTAATGCCCTACTTTTTATCAGTTATTGTCAACATCATTGACTGTTTGACGTGCTAATTGACTGGCTATGCCAAGATAATCCGTCGGTTTTAGCGCTTTCAATATTGAGTGTTGCGGTTCTGGTAATTCTAAATGGTCCACAAATGCTGCCATTTGTATTTGATCGATGCGCTTGCCGCGTGTAAAAGCTTTTAATTTTTCATAAGGCTGTTGAATCCCATACCGACGCATCACTGTTTGAACGGCTTCCCCTAGTACTTCAACATTATCTGCTAATGCTTGCTGTAAAGCATCTTGGCACACTTCTAATTTATTTAAGCCTTTAGTTAATGAATCCATGGCCACCATCATATAACCTAAGCCTAGCCCAATATTGCGCATGACAGTTGAATCAGTCAAGTCCCGTTGCCAACGTGAAATAGGCAATTTATTGCCTAAATGTTGCATTAAGGCATTAGCTAAGCCTAAATTGCCTTCAGCATTTTCAAAATCAATCGGATTGACCTTATGTGGCATGGTTGATGAGCCGACTTCACCAGCAACGACTTTTTGTTTAAAATAATTCTGACTAATATAACTCCACATATCACGTGATAAATCTAACAAAATAGTATTAAACCGCTTCATGTTATCAAATAACTCGGCAATGAAATCATGCGGTTCAATTTGCGTCGTCATTGGGTTGTAGGTCAGTCCTAACCGCTGTTGAATAAATTGCTTTGCGACATGAGGCCAGTCAATGGATGGATAAGCGATATAATGCGCATTAAAATTACCAACTGCCCCATTCATTTTACCTAAAAAAGCAATTTCATGAAGTGTTTTGACTTGTCGCTTCAGCCGATAAACAAAATTGGCTAACTCTTTGCCTACCGTGGTTGGTGTTGCAGGTTGACCATGGGTTCGGCCCAGCATTGGCACCGCATGCCACTGGTCCACCAATGTAGCTAATTGATCAATGACGTGATCCATTTGCCCCCACACAACTGACTGACAAGCCTCTTTTAACATTAAACCATAGGCCAAATTATTAATATCTTCTGACGTACAGCCAAAATGAATAAATTCACTAACCGCCACAAGTTCCGGCCAATCTGCAATTTTTTCTTTGATAAAGTACTCAACAGCTTTCACATCATGATTGGTTGTTTTTTCAATCGTTTTAACACGTTGGGCATCGGTTTGTGAAAATTGTTGCATAATGGTATCTAGCTGGGAAAGTGCGCTTTCTGGAAGATTGACTTCGGGAATCTCAGATAAGGCATTTAACTGTTTAAGCCATTGAATTTCAACAACCACACGATAGTAAATTAATCCATACTCACTTAAATAATGGCGTAATTGGTCGACTTTTTTCGCATAACGACCATCAATGGGGCAAATTGCTAATAATTGATCCATGGGGTATTGCTCATCTTTTGATTGATAATTTGATTATAACAAAATTTGCGTTTAATGTGTCTAAATCCACCTTGAATATTGGTCACCCTTGCTGAGCTTGCTTATCAAAAAAAGCCTGCATCGCATCAGCTTCTTGAGGGCTCATAATATTTAAACGTACAGCTTGTCGGTGACGCATCTGGCGCATTTGAACATCCGCTTGCACGCAGACTTGCCCTTGAGCATCAAGAATGCTGGCTATGATATAAGTGCGCTTGTGATCTTGTCTTAGAACTTGACCTTTCACTGTTACTGTCACATCAACCGGCACGGGCTTATGATAGGTCAAATTTAATGTTTCAGTTACACAAAAAGTTTGCATCAAGCTCATGGTCGTCCAAGCACTAATTTCATCTAATAATGTTGCCATAATCCCACCATGAGTGATATTGCCCCACCCGACATGATCCTTCTTGGGCGTAAATTGGGTATACAAGGCACTTTGAGCACGATAAAACTTCAGTTTTAAGCCAACAGGATTGGTTGGACTACAGCCAAAACAGTGTCTCTCTACAGGCAAGTCAAGTGGTTCAAGTGTCTTAAAATCTGGTCACACAGTCATAAATAACCTCCTTTCAAAACAATCAATTGATATAAACAATAAAAAACATATTACGATGCAAACCAATCAAACACTGGAGCATGCGCATGAATGGGTTGATCATAACCCACCCCCACAAAATGCAACCCACACGCTTCAACCGTCTTGCCTGCTTGACGTCGGTCTTTTTGGGTTAAAAGCCATCCTAGCCAATCAACTGATTGTCGCCCTTGACCAATTTCAATTAATGATCCAACAATATTGCGCACCATATG
This sequence comes from uncultured Francisellaceae bacterium, assembly GCA_964485635.1. Taxonomy (GTDB): domain Bacteria; phylum Pseudomonadota; class Gammaproteobacteria; order Francisellales; family Francisellaceae; genus CAZAJS01. The sequence continues at coordinate 1,279 of CAZAJS010000005.1, read as the reverse complement.
ATGTAAAAACGCATTGCCCTGAATATCAACAATAATAAAATGCCCATGCCGATAACAACGTGCTTTTTCAATATAGCGAAAAGGGGTTTTTGATTGACACTGCGCTGCACGAAAACTTGAAAAATCATGCTCTCCAATTAATGAAGTTAAGGCTTGATTCATTGCGGAAGCATCTAATGGATAAGGGCACCATAAACTTAAATCCGACCAATAAGGATGCGATATAGTGTGATTATCAATAATATAATTATAGCGTCGGTATTGCGCATCAAACCGCGCGTGGAATGCCTCATTGACTCTGTCAATCGAACGCATCTTAATAGCAGCCGGCAATTTGGCATTAACCCCTTTTAGCCACGTTTGACAGGTTCGATCTGCATCAGACTGAAAATGCACGACCTGTGCCGTTGCATGCACCCCCGCATCAGTCCGCCCTGCACAAAACACAGTGATGGGGTGATTTGCAATGGTTGATAATGCCTGTTCTAATGTTGCCTGGATCGAAGGGGCATGTGATTGACGTTGCCAACCGCAGTAATCACTCCCTTGATAAGCAATCACAGCTGCATAAGTGCTCATACCCATTAATCCCCTTCTTTGACAAACTGACCAACGCGCTTATACAATTGAGTCACCGCTTCAGGGACTAATTTGCCAAAATTCAAGAAACCATGCACCATATCATCAAAATGATAATGATGCACAGGACGATTTTGATCGATCATCTTTTGTGCAAACAATAACCCTTCATCACGAAGTGGATCATAACCGGCAGTCATAACCAATGTCCGTGGAAAACATGTCATATCTGGCTCATAAAGCGGCGAAATAGCAGGATCTTGCAAATCAAGATCTTTTCCTGGCAAATATTGCTCTTTGTACCAATTAACAGCTGAAGCTTCTAATAAGTAACCAGCAGCAAACTGTTGCATTGAGGCAACATTATGCGTCAAATCTGTCGTTGGATACATTAACACTAGTTGCGCTACTTGAAAATCATTAGTTTTCGAGGCTTTAGCTGCGGCTAATGCAGCAAGATTCGCCCCGGCACTATCTCCAGCAATGGTAATCCCATCATTAGCATTGACTTTTAAATCATGCGCATGGTCATGGGCCCACTGGCATACATCATATACATCATTTAAGCCATTTGGATAAGGGTGTTCTGGGGCTAATCGATAATCTACCGCTAACACGACATGATCGCTGAAATGAGACAACCCTCGAGACGGGCTATCAAAAACATCAAGATCTCCTGTTACAAAGCCGCCACCATGCA
>CAZAJS010000004.1:33668-37440 GCA_964485635.1 uncultured Francisellaceae bacterium | reverse complement strand
CAAAGTACGAATTATGGGAATAGCAAATTAGCGTTTGATATTTATGGCCTACCTTATATCTGGATGCCGGAAAGCCCATCAGGCCCAGCCGTTAGAAATCATCGGCATAATGCCATTGATGAGCAAGTCTTTGACAGTACTGAAGGGATTGTGCCGATTACTATTACGAATGATACGCCTTTTGATTTAATGTTTCTGTTGCGGCGTCGTTATGGGGGATTTCCGATTACAGGGCCGGATATTCATTCTGGTTTTATCTCACCATCAGGTAGTAGTTATGTCATGATTTTAGAAGATAGAGATTATGACTATAATAAAAAATATGATCTCTTTTCAAGTGTCAATGGTGTCTATCTGCCATTAGGACAGCTTGTACTTCATCCGCATATTATCATCAAATCTGGTGGACATTATGCTACTGAGTATCTGGCAATCGGCAAAGGTGACAACACAACGAGCTTTTCTCAAAAAAGTCCTTTTGTAACGGTTGGAAATCAAAGAAGTTTTTCCCGAGAGGGAGGAGCAGCACATGGTGATATACGCTTTTATAATACCGATTTTCAAATCAAAAGTAAGCTAGCTCATCCGGTGATGACTGTGTTTAACTCTTCGGGTCAAACGGTTGATTTTCAGTTAACAGATGGGGCATCTCAATCCTTTGAACAAGTTTATTCAAATCAGATTGATTTAGCGCAAGATCAGGCAAAAGTCATTGGTGTTTTTAAAAAAGATCAACCTAAAAATCAACAAGCGCTACATTTTAAAGCCGATGGTATGCAAGGCAGCATTAATTTTAAAGAAGGTCAAAATCCAACTTGTTTCTTGGCTAATACATATGACGGGTGTGTTGTCATTGAACAAAAAGATACCTATCCGACAACGTACCTGCTTGATATCCAGACCCATGGAAAGGGGGATTAATAACAAACATGTTTCTTTAAAACAGTGGCATGAGTGATCGTCGTGATTGATAGCTTGCAACCATTAAGGGGACAAAGCATTCATCATGGCCCAGCGCATTTAAGGAGTCAATATCGATGTGTCGTTATCGTATTACGTTCAAAAAGAAAGTCATTACCAGCATTGTTTTGACTTTAATGGTCAGCCAATCGACTAATGCAGCTGGCTTAGCGACTGTTTATCAACACAATCAGTATCACTATGATGGTCAAGGGCAAAACATTAGGATGCAGTTAAAGGCATCTGATGGGATTGTGGGCTCGACTGATTGGCAGAAAGACTTATTTGGCAACACCGCTGAAAAGACCCTAACCCTGTCGAGTAACAGCAACCAGCCCAATGGCTTATTGACCCGTGGACAAATCTATCATGGGGAACAATCGATTTATAATGCCGACAACCAATTAGTCAAAAAGATCAACCAACAAGGTCACGTGCAAACTTATGATTATAATGCCAATGGGCAATTAAGCAAGATGACGGATTTTGCCGGCAATGAATTTACCTACCAATACAATGCCAATGGTCAAATGACCCAGGAAGCAGGTCAAAGCCAAGATGGGGGGCAACACTATATCCGTGATTTGGCCTATGATAGTCAAACCGGCCAATTATTGAAAATCCAGCAACACTGGCTTACCCCACAGGGGGTAGATTCGGTGACTGAGTATACTTATAATCCGGATGGAAAAATTGCACAAATCAAACAACAAAACGGAGAAAAAACTTACCAAATTGATTATCGTTATGACCATTACCGCCGACGGATCAGTCAAACCGATGGGCTAGGTTACACCACCTTATATACCTATGACGCCTTAAGTCGGATCAAACACATTTGTCTGGGTAACAATGGGCAGTGTACTGACCAGATGATCACCTATCATTATATCAAGACCCCAGAAACGCCCCATTTAGGGCAAGTCAGTCAAATTGACTATCCGAATGGCTTAATCAAACAAATGCGTTATGATGGATTTAACCGTCTGGCGGCCTTAACTATGATTGATGGGAAACAAGACCAACAACTTCGCAAGATTGACTATCATTATGACCAGCTAGGCAACTTAATTGGCCAATCCACCCGCAGCCAAACCGATGCTAGTTTTGATGCCAACTATGATCAGCATTATGAATATAATACATTGAATCAACTGATCCACAGCTGGATTACCCATCCGGACGATAAAGCCAGTATTTACCAAGACACGCAGGCGGCCTTTGATGCCCGTGGCAACCTGATTCGTCAAACTGTTGTCCCTGGGCCAAACCAACCCACCGTTGAGCGTGACTATCAATACAACCTATTGAACCAATTAATGCATGTGACCATCAAGCAAGGCGGCAATGTCATTAAAAATATTGAACTATCGGATTATTGGACAAAAAACGGCAACTTAACCAATGATGGTCAGGGCAATCACTTTGACTACAATCTCTTAGGGCAACTGACGCGTTATGACAACAATCAAGACCCGAATCATGTGATTCATGCGACTTATACTTACAATGCGCAAGGCCTACGGGACAGCAAGCAAATCAACGTTGATGGGCATTGCCAAATGCCGATTTATTATGATTATGACAATGCGGCTGATGCCAATATTATTAATGAAATCCAAGGAACGCATCAAACCCATTACTTAATGAATGGCGATGAGCATGTGGTGCGTTTTTATGATGCGACCCCAATCTATCTGGTTAAAGGCACCAAAGATGTCATTGCTCAAGTCGATGGCAACAATCAAGTCACTAAATCCTATAATTACCAACCTTATGGGGCGGCCTTATACTTAAATCAACTCTTACAATTTGATCAATCCAACATCTTACAACCTCAAGCTACACAAAACACGGATTACAGTATCCAAGCCAACCCATTCCAGTATTCAGCTGAATATACGGATGCTGAAAGTAATATGCAATATTTACGGGCTCGTTATTATGCCCCCTGGTTGCACAGCTTTCCCCAACGCGATAATACCGACTTATTGAATCGTTACGCCTACGCAAATGGCAATCCCATTATGAATGTCGATCCCAGTGGCCATTTTGCGATTGCTAGTATCTTGTTAATCACAAGTATTATTACGGGGATTGGCTCGGCGATTGCCGGCAGTTTTTCTAAAAAATCCGGCGATGGGGCACAAATTGCCGCTTATGTGTTAGGAGGCATGTCGTTGATCAGTGGCTTAGGTGCCGGTGGCATTAATGCTTATATGGGAGTTGGTGCAGCAGCTGAGGCAAATGCTGCCATTGACCTAAGTACGCTTAAGCCATTTTCAGGTTATTCTTTTGGGGTGACAAATGGCTCTATGGCACTGTTAAGTGGTGGGGCACGTTATTTACAAGACCCCGAACATTTTAATATTGGCACAACGGCTGGATCCTTAGGGCTAGGATTTGTTGGAAGTGCACTAGGGGCTTATGGCATGGTGAATACCCGATATGCCATGTTGCTGGGTTCTTTAAGCAATATGTTAGGAGGTGCTTCGATCCCAATGATGGAAGGGAGTAGTAATCAAGGAGCGCTATTTGATGCATTCAGTGGGATGGTATCTGGGTCTTTATCAGGGGCCATCGGTGGTCCCTTTATTCAAAAATGGGAAGCCTCTGCTGGTCAAAGTCTGGCAAGAGCCAGTGGTATTATAGCCGCACGAGGAGTGACCATGGAAACAACACGTAATATGATTTATGATGGAATGCATGGAACGTTGTCCCAAGATTTCGCAACAGCTAAAGGAGGTACGAAGCTTGCTACGAATCTTTTGATTGGTGGATTAGCCTCTGCCGCTCAAGGTGCTTTGATGGA
>CAZAJS010000004.1:27990-33658 GCA_964485635.1 uncultured Francisellaceae bacterium | reverse complement strand
AGTGTGGCCACAGGGATTATCAATGGACAGAAGGAAAAAGGACGTTGGTTTTTTAATGGCTCTGGATCAATCATTCAGTATGGGATTCCGATTGTTGAGTCAGAATTGCATCAAGGGATTGATGCTTTGTTCAGTTAATTCAACAGGGAGGGCAATTTTTTCTGAATATAATTCATCAAAAGGATAACGAGTATAGGCCTCATTCTGGACCACGCTGCTATGGAAAAACGCCTTGGCAAATTTTTCAGGATGCAAAAAAACTTGCGCAAGAGGTAGAACTTGAAAAACATTTAGAAAGCAGTAATAATGTCACTGAGTTTTCAAAACAAAGCAAAGACCATTTTGAAAATAACAAAGCTTCATACTGAACCGACAACTGTCAAATTAAGTTGTGAGTTTTGCACAATGGTGCCTGTCATCTTTGTCGTGCAAAAATGGGAGCTGGTGAAAATATTCGTTATGAGTTTTATCATATTATTGCTTAATAATAGAAATATTGACTGACTGATTACGGTTGTGTTGTTTGATCAAGATGATTTTTTGCAAATGGCATGGCGTGATTTTTCTAACCACACCAGTGGTGTTGAATAATCATTTTTGATTGCCTTTTGCTCAAAAGGGTTTTATAATGCTCCAAGGTTTATAGACTAAATTGTTTGATCAAAAGGACTTTGCTGGATGTCACGGCCACTTAAAATCATACCGTGGATGTATGGAATTATTTTATTTTATGCGTTTTGGGCGCCGAATTATTGGTTTAATTGGGGTGGAAGTCTTTTTGATAATCGACGCTTATGGCAGGTGATTTGGTTTGCTGTGGCCGGTTTAAGTATCTTACTATTGCCCAGTGTACGACAAGCAGCTTTAAATCGATGGTTTAGTTTGACAGCTTGGGTCCGCTGGGGGCTTGGTGGTTTGCTTCTTATCGGTTGTTTAAGCGCGTTGATTAATGCCATTGTTCCGAGTGTGGCATTCATGGGGGTTAGTTTTTATACCCTTGCCGGTATTAGTTGCTTAGTCCTTGGGGGGTATTTTTATCAGTACCCTGGGCATTGGCGTTATTTACTCTATGTATTTTATGTGCTTATTGTTTTATATGTCGGGCATATCATCACCTATATGGTGTTTATGACTTATGACCCAAGTTATACAATGGCCTTTAAAATCCATTATATTCATGATCTATTTCGCCATTACCATTTTTCAAATCCGCGCTTTTTCGACCATTTATTGACGTTTTTATGGCCTTTAGCAATTTTGCCATGTTTACAGCCAAACCAGTTTCGTCGTTCGCTTCAGTGGGCCGGATTATTGGTAACGGCTTTGGTTTTTTTCTTAATCATTGCGCATCAATTACGTGCTGTGGCCTTAGAATGGTTTGCCGTTTTATTTGTTTTGATTGTATTTGTACGCAATCGACTAGGCTGGCGATTTATTGGTTACCAAGTATTGGCATTAATGCTCGGTATTTTATTGATCTATTTTGTTCAAATATGGCAAATGGCACATTTAGATCATTTGATAACACAAACGGCCGCATCACGTAATGCGATCCACTCAAATTCTGAACGCTTGTATTTGATTCGTATTGCTTTGTCGGCAGGGTTAAGCCATCCCTTGGTTGGGGTGGGCAGTTGGCAAACGCCTTATTATTTACAGGCATTTTTCTTTGGCGATGCTGAGCAAGCCCAAGCAATATTACCTTTGTATTTTCATTTATTTGATTATGTTTCTGTTCCAACGGGTGTGTCATCAGTGCATGGGTTTTTCTGGCGCGTGCTGAGTGAATGGGGGGTAATTGCTTTTATTGGGGTAATGAGTATGATTGTCTATGGCTTGTGGCGTTGGGTTGTAGCTCGTGGTTTGAGCTCAGGTCAGTCCTTGACATTTGCCATGAGTCTGATTGCTGGACTAGCACATGCCTTGGTCAGTGGAACATTATTAACGCCACTAGGCGTTTTAGTCGGTTCATTGGTCATTGGGTTGGCATTATCAACAAATCCAACACAGTCACCAAAAGCCTTGTGCCGATGGCGCCAGTGGGGGTTAATGGTGGTGGCCACCATTGCAATAGTGGGATTGCTTTGTCCTTTGTTATATCAACAAACATTATTGCAGCATGTTACGCAAGTCAATCCTTATACAAAAGCGCCCGTGTTTTGGAGCGTTGGATGGTGGTCTGTTTTTTATCAATAAATGTATCAAAGGGTTAAAACATGTGGCAGCATCGTTGGTTAAAATGGTATGGATGGATTGTATTAATGGGTGGGCCCGTTTTATCAGGCGCTTCAACGAGTGATATGCTTGGCCATGCAATTGCCAGTTGGAATCAAGATAGGCCTAAGCAAACAATTGAAAAAACAGCGAAAGCCATGCAGGCGGTTGGTCAAAAAACCATGCATCAAGGTCAACCTATGGTTGCAGCATTACCTGAATTGATTAGCTTAACGAATGCCTGGGTACCTGATGTGATTGCCGATGATGATTCAATGACATTAAGTTTGCCAGCGACATTCAGTCAGGGAGAAGATCAGTGTCATATTAGTTATCAATGGGATGGTCAAGCTTTTATGTGCCAGCCGGTGGATAACTGTCAGTCAAAAGCCGTTGACTGGGTTTGTCAAAACCTTACTATTGCTCATCCAAAAGCAGCAACAGGTTTGAGTCTAGCTCAACGGCAAGCACTGTATCAAAAAACGGCTGGAAGTCCGAATTTAAGCAAAGCAGCTGATACCATTAACGCGTTGCAAAAGCAAGTCAATTACGATCAAGTGGCATTCGTGCAGCAAGGTTGGCCTACCTTACAACAACAAATTCAATTAAGCGCATTAACGAATCCAAGTGTGCCCGTCATTGCTTTATGGGGTCGGAAAGTGAATGTGCAAGTGAGTGATGCTTTGCCAAGTCAAATGCAAGGTGATCACTGTGAAATCACCTATTGGCAGTCATCCAAACATCAGCGTTGGCAGTGTCAGCCAAGTATTGCATGTGGGAATATGACCATTGATTGGTTATGTGCTGGGGCGCATCGTGTCCTTGGCCAGAATTTTGCAGCACAACAAGCTGAATATCGTCGTGAACAACGTCAAAGACAAGCATTACCTGAAGCCCAAAAGGCCAGTGAGCAAATCTTAGATATTGCAAAAGGGTTAAAACAAGAGGCTATTGCTTTAAATCAAGAAACGGCTGTTTTTGAATCATTAACCACTGGTGCAATTCCTCATGTTAAAGTTCAACCTCGAAGTGTTACAATGATATTAGCGCCTGATTTTGCGCTACCGGATCAAACTTGTCATATTCGCTATACTCAGTCAAGTCCTGGATTTGTTTGCCATGCTTCAGATGGATGCCCTAATTTCGTTGCTGCCGGAGTTTGTGGCACAGTGCCACAAAAATAAGGTTCAATAAGATTTGATAAGGCCTTTCTTTTTATAGCTAGATATGCTACCTTAAAAAAATTAATATTATTTAACAATGGCGCTGATCGTTCAATGATAAAACAACGTCATGGCTTTTCACTGGTTGAGCTTTTAATTACAGTAGCAATCATTACAATCTTAGCAAGTATTGCTATTCCAATGTATGGGAATTACACACGAGAAAGTCATTTATCCAGTGCTGTATCAACTGCCAGTCAGGCGCGTTCTTTAGCGTTATCGATTAGTCCAACAGGGCGTGATTTTGAAAATCAAAAAGTGCAAAGAAGACTTGAGAGTATTTCTACACCAACGGTTCCGAGTATCACAACTGCGAATGAGTCTGGTTTTGGTGTGATTGTCATGGAATTGATTGATAACATGCCAGGGGATAATAATGATTGTCGTGTTACTTATGCTACGACTGATGAAACATGGACCTGTAAAACCTCAGGCTGTTCACAACAAGTTGTTGATAGAATGTGTGCAAGCATGGAATTGCTGAGTAGTTAATTGATCGGATGATCAGCATGGATATCAAGGTGTGTTAAGTTATATATTGCTTTTAGGGATTGGCTTTATTTGGGGCAGTCAATTTCTTTTTACACAAATGGCATTAGTCACGATGTCGCCAATGACAGTGGCCGCTAGCCGCATTATCATTGGTGCGATGACGCTGATTCTATTAGTTGCCTTATTGCCAAAACGTGAAACAAAGGCGGCGTTTTCACCAATTAAGCTATCTTGGGTGAAAACATGCCTGTGGTATGCGGCTATTGCTTTATTTGAAGCCATTATTCCATTTTTTAGTATGGCTTGGGGGCAACAATATTTGGCAAGCAGTATTGCGGCAGTATTAGTCAGTACTGTTCCCATTTTTACGGCCATATTTGTTGGCTTATTGATTCGACAAGAACCGATCACGTTTGGAGTATTAGTCAGTGTTATTGGGGGATTTATCGGAATTTTGATTTTATTTTGGCCGAGCTTACAACAGATCGATGTGACTCAGCTGATTCCCCAATTTGCCATATTGCTCGCTGCAGCAAGTTTTGCTTTGGCTTTGGTTTTAATTCGTCTTTTTCCGGAGCCAGTAACCCCATTAGTCATGACGCGGAATGTCTTGGGTTTTGCCGCGATTCCTTTTGTGATATATCTTGGGGTCCATAGCTCAATGATCATGCAACAGTATTCTTGGGCATCATTCATTGCAGTGATGGTGTTAGGCATCTTTTGTTCTGGTTTAGTTTATATGATGTATGTGACGCTCATTTATCAACAAGGCGCTTCATTTGCCGCATTAAGCAATTATTTTGTACCATTATTTGGTGCTGTTTTAGGCGTGATCATATTAAATGAACCATTACATGCTCGCTTGGTTATTGCCTTATTAGTGGTTTTTATCGCCTTGGGCATCAGTCGTTGTGCGTGGTTGTCAAAACCATTGTTCTCACGTCAAGCAGAAAGATGATCCATTCCTTAAGCAGCTGAATATTATTCAATTAGACCAATCGTGGTTAACGAATTGGTATGTTGATGTAAGGAAAGATGTGATTCAAAGGGTAAGATTTAATTGCGTGATTGGCCAATATGGCGGAGTTTTTGGCCACTGATCAGATGATTTTCGATGGTTTCTAATGGCACGTCTTTGGTCTCTGGAACTAAGCGGTTTAAGAAAAGTAATGATAAGGCACAGAAACCAGCAAAAATATAGAAAATAGCGCTGTTGCCTAGGATTTCCATAATACTCAGTGAGCTTCCGATTACAACACTGGCAAATACAAGATTCATAATTGTGGTGACAGTAATCCCAATTTCACGCCCTTTTTGAGGGAAAATTTCAGAACATAATACAAACGCCACCGGTCCCCAAGAACAAGCAAATCCAAAAATATAAACCACGCAACTGACGACTAAGAAGTAGTGGGCAAATGGGGTTGCTTGATTCGGGAAATGGTTGATGATTTGAAAACAAATGCCTGCTGTTAGCAACATTAATCCCATGACAATTGAACCAAAGTAAAGAAGTTTTTTACGCCCCCAACGCTCGACCCATTTTAATGCCGGAAAGGTTGAAAGTAAGTTTACCGCTGGGATGGCAAGTACCGCAATAACGCCTGTAATATCGGCATAGCCAAAAAAGGTTGGCGCATAATAAATCATTAGATTAATACCCACTAATTGCTGAAATCCTTGGATTGCAGCTCCTAATAATAACACCTTCCAAAAAAAGCCACGACGTAATAAATGCG
>CAZAJS010000004.1:0-27980 GCA_964485635.1 uncultured Francisellaceae bacterium | reverse complement strand
CTTTAGATTCTTGATCTCTTTGTTGGTTGATTGTTTGGATGGTTTGATCAATATCTGTTTCAGGAGGGCGTGTTTTGGTTAAGACACGTTTAGCTTTATCCGTTTTCCCCTTCAATAGTAACCAGCGTGGACTTTCAGGCAAGGTAAAACTACCAATCAGCATTAATAAGGCAAAAGCGACAATGACTACAAACATCAGTGTCAAGGCGGATTGGTTATAGCCAAAATAACGAGACAATGAAACGTTCGATACAGACACAACAAAAATCCCGACAGTCACCATTAGCTGAAATAATGTCGTCATACGGCCACGAATATGGGTCGGGGCGGTTTCAGCTAAGTAAATCGGAACAGAAAAAATGGCAATTCCAACGGCAATGCCCAATCCAAAACGGCATAGAACTAATAACCAAAACGGTGGAATAAACGCAGAAATAAAGGCCATGCTGACAAATAACCAGCCAGCGATCAGTAAGGCTTTTTGGCGACCTAATTGTCGCATGATAATGCCACTGATTAATGCACCAATAATGCCACCCCATGATAAAACACTAGCATAAAGCTGGCTTTGGGCTTTGTCAATTCCATAGACTTGATGAACTGTTGCCAAGGCATTACCAATAAATCCCTGGTCAAGTCCAAACAATAATCCGCCTAAGGCTGCGGTAAAGCAAATAAAATAAATGGTTCGCCGGTAAGCAGCCAGATGATCCGTTGACATAGTTAAGATCCTTTTCTAATGACTATTTTAATCATTATTTCAATAAAATAACAAAAATCAATTATTTTTTTCAAAATAGTCGCAATTATTTTTTTATCGCTAAATGCCTTAAACACTGATACATGAAAATTTAAAGTTGTCAGGACTTTCGCACTTTTGAATATATTAGATCGTACCATTACCAATAAATAGCCCATGGTTGATAAATGCACAGGGTTTACAATAACTTTCACATTAGGCTACCAGTTTTAATAGTCAAGCTAAGTATCAGTTTTATCCCATAAGCTTTTAACATAAAATTAAAAAACTTATTGACATTTATAATAATATTTTATATTATTTAGCGCATATTATTAATCAGTATTGTCTAATACCCAAGGAAGCGTTATATGATAAAAAAAATTGTTGCTCTATCTGCCATTGTCCCTGCCATTGCAGGGGCAACGGTTATGAGTGATCATCAGACCACTTCAGATTCAAACCAAGATCCGGTTGGTTGGTGGAAAACAAAACGTGATAATGTTGCGTATTTGTATTTTGATGATGATACCATTAATATGAGTGATGTTAATATGCAATTTCGAGGTCTATCTATCAGCGATGGCCAGCCTTACGATCAACCAACCGTCACTAGAGAATCAAATCATCATCGTTTAAAGGTCTTTTTCCATGCTGGCAGACATAAAACAAAAGACGTTGCTAACTCATTCAATTATCATAGAAATGGCAATTATACCTTTTCTCCAGGTCAAATTTTTGCGAGTCATCCACGTGAGTTAAATTTTATGCTTAGATATTTATTGCAAATTGGCAATGATACCTTCGCAGTTATGCTCGGCCAAGGTCATACTCCAGCTCATAATAATTGGTGGATTACTACCGATAATGATAAACGTCCAGACGGCTGGAGTTATTTATATGCTATGGAAGTTAAAAGCCAACAAGGTACTACTTATTGTATCCGCCGACACCAAAAAGACGAAGTAAATAGTTTTGATGTATCTAAAGGCGATTGCGATCAAGAACCAGGTACGCCTAGTTCGCCTTAACCCATAAATAAATGATTTTTGATACTTCTTAGATTCAAGTTCAAAGTGCGAAACTCCTGGTTATGTTAGGAAGTTTCAATTCATTTAAGGTTTTTATTTTTGATCTTTATGGGATTGCCTCGATTATTACTAGGGGGTGTGGTATTGTTACCGGCTGTTTTACAGGCCGCAGCTGAACATCAGTTTTTTAACACCCCAGCACTGTATCAACAGTCTGAGTCATTTGAAAGTAGAATGAATGTCAATGACAACGATTTCGCTCCACCTGAATCGACTAATGTTGGTCAACAACGTTCATATCGGACGATGCGTCATGGTAAAGATGTCGCACGACACGATGAATTTTGGGACGACTTAAAGGGGCAATCACCTGATAATGGGCTATTGCTTGGGCTTTGGTCCTATCATTATACGTTTGTTGCACCATTTGCTGATGATGTAACATGGCAAAATAATTTATTAGGTTTTAACTATCATTCTTTTGCCGCAGCCACCTTTATTAATTCTCAGGGAGGACGAAGTTATAGCGTTGCCTTAAGACGCAATTGGTGGCAAGAACAATCTGAAGGGTGGCGCTTTAACTTTGGCTATAATATCGGTGTGATTTATGGTTATAAAGATGGACGTGGTCTTCCGATGAGTGATTGGAGTCCCGTTATTCCATTAGCGCAAGTATTTTTTGATGCGACGTACCATCGTGTGGGTATTGAAGTTTCTTCGATTCCAAGTTTATTGACAATTGGATTTAAAATTGATTTATGATTGGCTGACTTTTAAATCGTATTATGTTAAGATAGCTTCGTTTTCAATTTGATATTCATGAATCATGGAAAAAGGAGCGATCGACATGTCACAGTCTGATGGTCCATTGTGGCATCAACAGCCAAGCCAACGTGTTTTAGACACGTTTGAAACTGATGCATCACAAGGCTTAAGTAGTCAAAAAGCACAAGAAAATTTGAATCAGTATGGGAAAAATGCCATTCAAGGTCAAAAGGGCATGAGCGGATGGAAGCGTTTTTTGCTGCAGTTTCATAACCCATTAATTTATATTTTATTAGTGGCCACCATTGTTACATTGATTTTCCAATATTATGTCGATTCAATCGTTATTTTTGCAGTGGTGTTTGTTAATGCGGTGATTGGCTATGTTCAAGAAGCAAAAGCCGAACAAGCCATTCAGTCATTGAAAAACATGTTATCCTCATCGGCGGTTGTTTTACGCGATGGTCAAAAAGTCACTATTGATGCTCAAGATATTGTTCCAGGAGATGTGGTTTATCTTCAGTCAGGGGATAAAGTACCAGCGGATATGCGCCTATTAACAAGCCATGATTTGCAGGTTGATGAGTCGGCATTAACGGGTGAATCAGTTGCTGTTCAAAAGCAGCCAGAGGCACTAGAAGCTGAAACAGTGCTTGGGGACCGAACCAATATGGCTTTTGCTGGGACATTGGTGACGTATGGGCAAGGTTTTGGTGTTGTCGTGGCCACAGCACATGCCACTGAAACGGGTAAAATTGCAGATATGATCGCGAATGTCGAAACATTAGACACGCCATTGACCAAAAAAATTCATGCCTTTAGTCAAGTGTTGTTGTGGGGGATTTTAGTTTTAGCAGCATTGACGTTTTTTGTCGGGATGTTGCATGGTGAATCAGCGATTGAAATGTTTTTAGCTGCTGTAGCACTTGCTGTGGCAGCCATTCCAGAAGGGCTGCCAGCCGTTGTGACGATTACTTTAGCCATCGGGGTGCGTCGCATGGCGCGTCGTAATGCGATTATTCGTAAATTACCAGCTGTAGAAACACTTGGCTCGACGATGGCAATTTGCTCGGATAAGACAGGGACATTGACAGAAAATCAAATGACAGTTCAAGCAATTTATGCTGGCCAATCAGAGTTAAAAGTCAGTGGAAGTGGTTATCAACCGTCAGGAAAAATTGCTACGCAGGATGATCATAGCGTACATAATTTATCCGATAACCATGCCTTGCAACATACATTAGCCTGTGGTGTATTATGTAATGACTCAAGCTTGTTGCAGCATGATGATCGTTGGCAAGTACAAGGCGATCCAACGGAAGGGGCACTTTTAACAAGCGGGATAAAAGCAGGATTGCGTTTAGAGCAATTACAAAATGAATATCCACGTATCGATAGTATTCCGTTTGAATCAGATCGTCAATATATGGTGACATTGCATCAAACACCAGATCAGCAATATATTACATACACAAAAGGCGCGCTTGAACAAGTTTTAGCGCGCTGTAATCAACAAATGATGGCAGATGGTTCTCAAGTGCCTTTAGATGTTGATTTAGTTAAGCAAAAAGCCGAAGCTTTAGCAAGTCAAGGGTTGCGTGTTTTAGCTTTTGCGATGAAAGCAAGTCAGCAACCTTTAGACTTAAAGGCAACATTTGATCAAGATAATGCCTCGGATCTTGTCTTAATTGGTTTACAAGCAATGATTGATCCACCACGACAAGAGGCAGTTCAAGCTGTAGCAACTTGTCAACGAGCAGGGATTGCAGTGAAAATGATCACAGGGGATCATGCCTTAACGGCAAAAGCTATTGCAGATCAAATTGGGGTTCACGCTCAATCAGATCAATTAAATGCATTAACAGGGGCAGAATTAGCTGCTTTAGATGATGATGCATTATTGCAACGACTTGATGATACGGCTGTTTTTGCACGTGTCTCGCCAGATCAAAAATTACGCTTAGTTAATTTATTACAGAAAAAAGATTATGTCGTGGCCATGACGGGCGATGGTGTGAATGATGCCCCAGCATTGAAGCAAGCAGACATTGGGGTTGCTATGGGAATTGCTGGGACTGAGGTATCAAAAGAATCAGCAGATATGATTTTAACAGATGATAATTTTGCCTCAATTGAAGCAGCTGTTGAAGAAGGTCGAACTGTTTTTGATAATTTACTTAAATTTATTACGTGGATCTTACCAACTAATGTTGGGCAAGGGATGGTTATTGTCTTAGCGATTTTACTGGGAATGGGTGGAAAGAATGATTTACCTATTTTACCTGTACAAGCTTTATGGCTTAATATGACAACAGCTGTCTTTTTAGGTTTGATGTTGGCCTTTGAGCCCAAGGAGCCCGCGATTATGCTAAGAAATCCAAGAGCCCCTGGACAGTCCTTTTTAAGTGCTGATATGATTGTACGAATTTTCACAGTCAGCGGTTTATTATTAATTGGTGCATTTGGCTTATTTGGCTTATCACAAGTCATGGGCGCATCTCCTGCAGAATCTCGGACCATTGCCGTGACACTATTTGTATTTGTCCAAAGCTACTTTTTATTGAATTGCCGTTCATTGGACAACAGTATTTTCCAAATGAATTGGTTTTCAAATATGTGGATTTGGTCAGGGATTATTGTCATGATGGCTGCGCAACTCTTATTTATCTTTAGTGGTACGATGAATTGGCTATTTGGCAGTGCGCCAATCACAAGCCCGCAAATATGGTTATTAATGATCCTCTATGGGGCATTTGTCTTATTTTTTGTGGAGTTGGAAAAATCTATTTGGCGTGCGCGTCGGTCAAAAAATCACTCTTAAATCATCATATTTAAGCGAATTTGATCCATTGCCCTTACTTGGGCATATGTCATTAGAAAAATCATCATGAAAAATCAAAAGGTGCCTATTTAAATAGGTATTATCCTTTAGTGTTATTACATTAGCTGGCTCTAGATCGTTGTCGATATAAGCTATTTTATCTGATGGCCGTTATATTATAAGTAGATCAATTTAAAAGACAGGCTAGTTGATCAATTAGTTTGGGCCATGACATGGTTACTTGCGGAGAGTCGGCTTGTAAAAATTTAATCGTGACTTGTTGCTGCGCTCGTTCATCTTGTCCGAGGATCAGAGCAAGTGTGGCATTGGCTTTATTGGCTTTTTTAAACTGAGATTTGAAGCTACCTTCTTGTAAATGTTGCACGATGGTTAAATGGGGATATTGGCAGCGTAATTCAGCAGCGTATGGCATCGCAGCTAAAGGGGCATCACTGACAATATAAACATCAGGGGCAGGCCCTGTTGGAGCTATTTTATCTTGCATTTGAAGCAATAGGATTAAACGTTCTAAACCGATGGCAAAGCCTGTGGCCGGAGTACTAGCACCGCCGAGTTGCTCCACAAGTTGATCATAGCGCCCACCGGCACAAATTGTTCCCTGAGCTCCAAGTGCTGAGGTGACCCACTCAAAGACGGTATGATTGTAATAATCAAGTCCTCGGACTAAATAAGGATTGATTTCATAAGGAATGCCTAATTGCTCAATTAATGTTGTTAACTGTTGAAACTGTTGTGTTGACGTTGGCCCAAGATGGTCACTAAAGCGAGGGGCTTGTTCAATAATCGGGCGTAACTCTGGATTCTTACTATCCAGGATGCGTAAAGGATTTTTGTATAAGCGGCGCTGACTATCGGTATCGAGTGCGTCATAATGAGCTTCTAGATAAGTTACTAATGCTTGTTGATAGGTTTGACGCTCTGATTGGGTTCCTAATGTATTGATTTGTAAAGTAACATCTTCTGAAAGACCAAGCTGTTGCCATAATTGCCATGTTAATGCGATTAGTTCAGCATCGGCACTAACCTGATCGAGCCCATAAATTTCAACACCGAGCTGATGAAATTGCCGATAACGTCCCTTTTGAGGCCGTTCATGACGAAACATTGGTCCAATATACCATAGCTTATGTAATTGTTGGTTTCGTGCCATACCATTTTGGATAACAGCGCGAACACAGCCAGCTGTGCCTTCTGGACGTAACGTTAAATCTGAGCCATTACGATCTTTAAAATCATAGGTTTCTTTTTCAACAATGTCACTTGTATCACCAACACTTCGGTGAAAAAGTTGACTTTGTTCAACAATGGGAAAACGAATCTCTTGATAACCATGTTGGGTTAAAAGTTGTTGGAGTATTGCTTCTAACCTGTGCCAATAAGGGATTTCGTTGGGCAGAATATCATTCATCCCTCGAATTGCATTAATCGTACTCATTAAATATGGATCCAATTGCTCATGATAATAGTGGTAATTTTAAGTCAAGGCAGCATGAATGCCAAGGCATCAGTGCCAAAATCCCATTAAATTATTATGGATCTGTCTTAAATTAAGATTAAACACCCATATGCTAAAAAAGTTACATAAAAAATTGCTTACAAGATATCTTGACAAATAAGGCTAGAACAGCCATTCTGGTTAATTAGAATGACTGTTCTACTGTGAGGTAATCGTGATACAAACATCAAAAGTTCTTGAAAATGCCACCAATGTATTTTGGCAAAAAGGCTATTTTAATACGTCGGTCAATGACTTAGTTAGCAAAACCCATCTCAATCGAGCGCAATTGTATGGTAAGTTTCAAGATAAAGAAGGGTTGTTTAAAGCCTGTCTTGAGTGGTATCGAAAGCATATTAGTCAACCAGCACTTGCGCCACTGAAGCATCATAATATCGCTGCATTAAAAGCATTTTATCAGCAGTTTTTAATGCCAGATCATTATTTCGTTGATCATGGTTGTTTGTTAATGATCACTGCGGCAAATGCACCATTGCATTCAGAAATGATTAATCAAGTCGTGGAAGAGTTTATTCAGTATTTATCGGATCAAATTGATCATTGTTTAAAACAAATTCCAATGTCAGATACACATCGAGCTCAGTATACGGCCATGTTTGTTGGCCATACAGTCGGACTGATGTCATTACAGCGGTTGCCGCGTTGTCATACATTGAGTGACCAACAAGTCCAAGGCATTTTAACTGTATTAAATTCATTAGAAAAATCAGAATATCAAGCATCAAAGAGGCAATAATATGGCGTTAAAACGTTGGTTACCTGTGAGTATTCTAGTATTAGGGTTAGCCTTATTTTTTATTTTAGGCGGACAAAAGTATTTATCATTTGCGGCTTTAAAGCAACATTATCAAGGTCTCATGGATTTTACATACGAATATTATAGTGTCAGTGTGCTGATTTACATTGGCATTTATATTGCAATTGTTGCCTTTTCAATTCCAGGGGCCACAATTATGACCTTAATTGGCGGTTTTTTATTTGGTTGGTTTTGGGGGACGTTATGGGTTGTTTCATCAGCAACTATTGGTGCTTGCCTAGTTTTTTTAGCAGTCAAAAGTGCTTTTGGAGAAAGCTTGCGTCATAAGGCAACGGGAGTCATTCATAAAATGCGCAGTGGGTTTGAAAAAAATGCATTTAATTATCTGCTATCACTCCGATTAATTCCGGTATTTACTTTTTTTGTCATTAATATTGCCGCAGGTGTTTTAAATGTGAAATTACGTGATTTTTTCTGGGGTACGCTGCTTGGTATTTTACCAGGTTCAGCGGTTTATGTCTCAGTTGGCACAGGGCTTGGACATGCTTTAAGTCAAGGTCAAGCGATTAATCTGGGTATTATTTTTGAACTGCCAGTCTTATTACCTGTTTTAGCATTAGCGTTGTTGGCATTAATGCCAGTTATGATTCGTCAAGTCAAGCGATTACGCCGATCAGAATAAGGGAGAGAGGATCATGAAAACAATAAAAACCGATATTTGTGTGATTGGCGGTGGTTCAGGTGGCCTGTCAGTAGCAGCAGGCGCAGCTCAAATGGGAGCTAACGTTACTTTGTGTGAGGCCAGCCATATGGGCGGGGATTGTTTAAATTACGGGTGTGTGCCATCAAAAGCATTAATTGAAGCAGCACGGCATTATGCCAGTGCTGCTCATGCTGATCAATTTGGTATTGAAATTGATTCGCTACAAGTCAATTATCAAAAAGCACAACAGCATGTCGCTGATATTATTGGACAAATTGCCCCGTATGATTCTATTGAGCGTTTTCAAGGGCTAGGGGTCAATGTTATTAATGCACCAGCAGCATTTGTCGATAAGAAAACCGTTCAAGCTGGTGGGCAATACATTCAAGCAAAGTATTTTGTTTTAGCCACAGGATCAAGCCCACGCATTTTTCCTATTGAAGGGCTAGATCAGGTCAATTATGCCACGAATGAAACCATTTTCACTTGACCGCATCATCCGAAACATTTAATTGTACTTGTCGGTGGTCCCATTGGAGCAGAATTGGCTCAAGCCCATGCAATGTTAGGATCAAAGGTTACTATTGTTGAAGCTGGGCCAGAGATTTTAGGTCCCGCTGATGCTGAAGTCAAGCAAATCTTGCTTGATGAATTTACCAAATATAGTATTGATGTGATTACCAATGCTAAGGTAACCAAAGCTTGTCAGTCAGATGGACAAGTGACACTAACCTATCAAGCTGATGAGCAACAGCAAACAGTCAGTGGGACTGATTTATTAGTTGCCACAGGGCGTGTTCCAAATATTCAACATTTAGGATTAGATCAAGCAGATGTGAATTATGATGCTCGTGGTGTGGCGGTTTCAGCGCGATTAAGAACCAACCAAAAACATATTTATGCCATTGGTGATATTGCCAGCCCTTATCAGTTTACACATACCGCGGGTTATCATGCAGGGATTGTCATTCAAAACATGCTGTTTAAATTACCAGCAAAAGTTAATTATTCAGCATTGCCATGGTCAATATATACCACACCAGAAATCGCTCATACAGGACAATCTTTACAACAGGCTAAAAAAAATGGAGCACGAATTATTCAACGAGCATTTTCTGAAAATGACCGGGCTTGTGCTATGCGTCAAACGCAAGCAATGCGCCAAATGATTGCTCATTATATTAAAGATGATGCTGTGAAAAAATCCTTGTTAGGTAGCACACGGATTAATTATCAGTCGTATGATTGGAATTTAAATACATTACCAGATTTGAAAAACCTCAACAGCTAGATGCTATGAATGATAGAGGATAAATAACCCTGAATCATTCAGTTTCTGATAAATAGTCAACGACCACTTCTCCAGGCCCGAGTGTAACATCAGCAATTAAATGTGTACCTTTGATAATGTTTTTTACTGGGAGTTGGCTCACTGGCGCTAAGGCATGAGACAATAATTGCAAATCCGCCGGCCCGGTCCAAGCACCTTTGACAGTCACATCATTTAAGTGGTAGCGGACTAATTGGCATATACTCAAATCTTGTCCATTTGGGTGCGGGATCATTTTTAATAGAAAATTTGGGGTGTTAGTTAATTCATCAGCGACTTGTTGTCGATCTAATGGTTGATATTTATAACCCATCGTCCCATGTGCAATAGCAACATGATTATATTTCACAGTGCCTAATAGGGTGTCCGCATCGACGGATAAGCTGGGAAAGCCATATTTTTTGGGGAATCCCCAGATCTCACGTCCCGCGGCAATCGAAGGTAAATTATCCAAAAGCATCATATGAACATAAAGCCCTTTCTTGCCTTGATATTCAACTTCAATTAATTGTCCAGCTTCATTAAAACTGCCAAATCCGTGGGCATCATGCATTTTCATAAATTCAAACTTCACGATCGGGTTGAGGACTTTTAAAGGTTCTGGAACCCATTGTTGTAAGGCAGCTAAGTCAGATTCATATTCAATAATCAAGTATTCACGATCAGTGAAATGATAGTCCATTCGCTGTGCCGTTGGGCTGATAGCGGGCATTGAAAAGCATTGCTGTATTTCGTTAAAGTTCACTTTGAATGTCTCCTTATAACAATAACATCTGTTAGAATGCTTATTTTAAAACAGGTAACGGGTACAGTTAAATCAAAAAAATCAGATTAATAAAGGCAGAAGCTTGAATTTGATAAGGGCATTAATAATGCAATTAATGTTTCGTCGGTTGGTCTTGTTCTTGTTGATCTTGATTTTGCATATATAAAGCATCAAAGTTGATCGGTGCTAAATTAATCGGTGGAAAACCGGCCCGATTAATTAAATTATCAATGGTTTCTTTTGCATAAGGGAATAACGTGGTTGGACAATAGGCACCAAGTAATGGTTTGATTTGATCTTCAGGCATATTCTCAAGTGTAAAAATGCCTGATTGAGTCATTTCAATTAAATAAGCCGTTTGCTCTTGCGTTTTAACGGTTAGTGTAATATTTAAATCAACCCGATAACTGTTCTGGTCAATCGAATGAGATTGTGTATCAACATTTAAATTTGGTTTAGGTGACAAATCATCTTTAAAAATCCCTGGAGCACTTGGGGACTCAAGTGAAATATCTTTGGTGAATACTTTTTGAATAACAAAATTTGGTTGGTTTTGCTGATTATCTGCCATTGATTCATTCCTTATTGATTGCATTTGTTGACGAATAAAAACTAGGTTTATTATGCCTTATTTTTGCAAGTTAGCCAAGCTTTGATTTGCTAAGGCATTATTCAAAACAGGCTTTTCATGATTCTATTGATTCATCTTTCAAAGATTGTTTTAATCGTTGCAAAATGTCAAATGCTTGTAATGGTGTTACGCTATTAAGATCAATTTGTTCCAGCTGATCAATAACTGGATCTCGTTGAGGTTTGGAATTAACCGTTGGTTGTGTTGATTGGTGGGGAGTGGCCGGTTGTGGTGAATGTGTTAGGTAGCCTTGAGCTTGTTGAATCACACACTCAGGTAATCCGGCTAGCTGGGCCACTTGAATCCCATAACTTTTTTGCGCAACACCCGGTTTGGCTTGATGCATAAAAATAATATGGTCCTGATATTCACTTGCCGTAAAATGAATATTTTCGACGGTATCATATTGTTCTGCTAATGTGGTTAATTCAAAATAGTGAGTAGCAAATAGCGTTAAACAGCCAATGGTCACAAGCTGATCTAAACAGGCGCTGGCAAGGGCAACCCCATCAACTGTGCTTGTGCCACGGCCAATTTCATCCATGAGGACCAAACTTTTTGCGGTTGCTGTTCGTAGAATAGTCGCCGTTTCAGTCATTTCAACCATAAAAGTTGATTGCCCACTTGCCAAATCATCGGATGCACCAATTCGTGTGAAAATGGCATCAATATTCCCAATAGTTGCTGATTGAGCCGGAACATAGCAGCCAATATGGGCTAAGATAACGGCTTGAGCAATTTGCCGCATATAGGTGGATTTCCCCCCCATATTCGGACCGGTGATCAGTTGTAATCGTAACGCTTGTTGAAAGCAGGTATCATTTGGAATAAAAGGCGTTTCTTTTAAATACTGTTCAATGACTAAGTGGCGAGCTTGTTTCAAGGCTAAATAAGCATCTTGATCCACTAACTTCGGTTTTGTTAATCCGAGTGTTATTTGCCGTTGGGCGAAATTGGTCAGTACATCAATTTGCGCAATGGCGCTAGCCGTTGTTTGTAATGCTTGATAGTATTGTTTAAGTTGATCAATCAATTGTTGATAACAAGCCTTTTCATGCGCTAAGGCGCGTGCTTGGCTGCTTAAGATTTGGTCTTCAAAGGTTTTGAGTTCTTCGGTAATATAACGTTCAACATTTTTAAGCGTTTGACGGCGACTATAATGTGTTGGGACCTGGTCTTTAGCGCTTTTAGGAATTTCAATATAGTAGCCATGAACACGGTTATAACCAATTTTTAAATATTGCAATCCAGTTTGTTGTTTTTCTTTTTTTTCAAATTCAATTAAGTAATCACCCACATGAGATCCCATTTGTCGTAAATGATCTAATTGTGCATCATAGCCTTCAGCAATGACACCGCCATCACGAATAGTCGCGGGTGGCTGTGGGATAATGGCTCGATTTAAATCATCTGCAATCTCTGGTAACAGCGTGATATCGTTGTTCAGCTGTGTTAACAATGCGGTACTTGGACAGGCTTCTAAATGATTGGTTAAGAAAGGCAATTGCGCTAAGCTTTGCCCTAAAGCAACTAAATCTTTTGGCTTGACGGTCCCGATGGCAATGCGTGAGGCAATACGTTCAATGTCTGTAATATTTTTAAGTGTATTTTGAATCGTATCAAAGTGCTCACTAAGCGCACTGACGGCATCATAGCGATTGTTTAAGACTTGATGATCTCGAATTGGTTGGCGGATCCATTGTCGCAAAAGACGACTGCCTAAAACGGTTTGGCATTGATTGATCACATGATACAAGGTTCGCCGAGGGGTAGCGGGGTTGAGGCTTGTATCGACTTCTAAGCTGGTTCGTGCCGTATAATCAAGCTGCAGTTGAGCTGTATCATGAGCCGGTTGGATTGATTGAATTGGTGGCAGGTTGCCTTGTTGCGTTTGCTTTAAATACTCAATTAAAACACCGGCAGCAATGGCTTGTTCATCGGGAAGTTTATTTTGCTGGTAAGATTGGCCTAAGGCTTGTTGAATATTTTGTTCAGCATGATGCCGGTCAAAACACCAAGGCGCCATAGGCACGATATGCCCATAGCAGTTAGATTGGTTATCATAAGTTTCAACATCGTGTTGATGGACAAGTGTTTCTTTAGGGGCTAGTCGAGTTATTTCATTGAGCAAATGACTGCTTTGGTCAACGGTGGTGGTATAAATATGCCCTTGAGTAAAGCGCATATAAGCCACAGCAAAACGTGATCCTTGTTGAGCAACAGCAACAAGATGATTATCTTCTGTCGCATCCAAAAATCGTTCTTCAGAAACAGTCGCCGGTGTAATGATACGAACAACATTTCGTTGGACGGGTCCTTTACTGTTATTGACATCGCCAGTTTGTTCGCAAATAGCAACACTATGGCCATGTTTAATTAGCTTTGCTAAATAATTTTCTGCAGCATGGTAGGGGACACCAGCCATTGGTACTTTTTGGCCTGCCGAAGCACCTCGTGTGGTAACGGTAATATCTAAAATCTTGGCAGCTTGATGGGCATCATCATAAAAAAGTTCATAAAAATCCCCCATGCGATAAAAAACAAATGTATCTGGATAATTTGCTTTAATTTTTAAATACTGTTGCATCATGGGGGTGTGTGCATCAAGTGTCATTGAATGTCAGCCACCGTTATTGATCGGATGAATTTATTTTAAGCTAACCTTGTTGAATTGTCTAGATACGGCTTGGGTTTGTATCGAATCATTATTGAATTGTCATGAGGTTTGCAGAAGGATAACATTGTTTTGTTAAAGGGGGTTTGTTATATTAGTTTTGCAATTATCAATCAATCAGGAATGCTTCAAATGGAAACACATTATCAGCAACGCTTAGGCTCGGTTTCATCGGTCCAGGCATGGTTTGTGACAGTTATTGTATCGTTTTTCTTTCTTTATGATTTTGGACTTGGTAATGCATTTAATGTATTAACTCCAGAGTTGTTAAAACATTATCAAATGCTGAATGAAACAAGCTTAAGTTTCATTGCTAGCGCTTATTTTTGGATTAATTTATTATGTCTGTTGCCAGCGGCTTATTTATTAGATCGATTTTCTCCTAAAAAAGCCATTTTAACAACACTGTTAATTTGCGCGATCTGCATTTTATTAATGGCAAAGACTAATAGTGTTGTGATGTTTACGTTGGCACGTTTATCAATGGGGTTAGCTAGTGCCTTTAGTTTGGTTGGCTGTATTCGAATTGCGACTAATTGGTTTCCATCAACACAAATGGGATTAGTCACTGGGGTAATTATTGCCATTGGAATGTTAGGCGGCTATATTGTTCAGTCACCATTGCATATGCTATTAAGTGCGACTGGATTAATTGGGACAATCTTATTTATTGGTGGACTTGGTTTAGTTTTAGCCTTGTGCATTCTTTTATTTGTTCAGGATACCCCGCCAGGCTTTCAAAAAGCCCGTGCCCAGCAAGTGGCCGAATTAAAAGGGATCCCTGTTGTCAAAACATTAACAACCATTTTAAGCCAATGGAAAAACTGGTGTCCTGGGCTATATGTTGGTTTTTTAAATATTCCGACTTGGGTGCTAGGTGGCATGTGGGCGAATGCTTATTTAGAAAACACACACCATTTATCTGAAACAGCCGCTTCGATTGTTAGTGGGGAGCTTTTCTTAGGCATGATTGTCGCCTATCCATTTTGGGGGTGGTTAACAGAAAAAATTCAACGTCGCAAATTGCCCTTGATTGGTGCGAGTTTAGCAGCATTAGTCACCATTGGTTTGATTATACTGTTTCCTTTTGGTTATATGGGGATGATGATTTTATTTTTTATTTTAGGATTTTTAATTGGCGCCCAAACCATTGCTTATCCATTGGTCGTTGAAATTAATCCACAAAAAAATACAGCTGTCGCAACCTCAGTCGTCTCAATGAATAGTCTATTTTGGGGAGGGGTGATTGGCATTCCATTATTTGGTTTGATTTTGCAATGGGTTGGCGGTGTTGCTGCGTACAATGTTGCTATGCTATTGATTGTGTTTGGTTTTTTAGTGAGTTTCTTGCTATCCTTAGGGTTAAAAGAAACGTATTGTCAACGCCAAGTTGAATAACAGAGGGCACGAATTTATGCAGTTTTTAGATTTTGAAAAACCCATTGTTGAGTTAGAAGAAAAAATTTCGGCATTAGCCAGTAGTAATAATTCACAGGATAGTACAATCCAAAAGCAAATTAAAACTTTGCAAGGACAAGTTGATGATTTAATGAAAAAAGTCTATGGCGGTTTAAGTGATTGGCAAATGATTCAATTAGCACGCCATCCCCAACGTCCTTATTTTAAAGATTTAGTTAACTTAGTATTTGATGACTTTCAAGCTTTGCATGGTGATCGGGCATATCGCGATGATGAAGCGGTCATTGGGGGTATTGCCTATTTAAAAGATCAACCTGTAATGGTGATTGGCCAAGAAAAAGGGCGTAAAACCAAAGATAAGCTCAAACATAATTTTGGCATGATGCATCCGGAAGGGTATCGAAAAGCATTACGGTTAATGAAATTAGCTGAAAAGTTTCATATGCCTGTGATTACTTTTATCGATACGCCGGGAGCTTATCCCGGTATTCAAGCTGAAGAACGTGGACAAAGTGAAGCTATTGCCCGCAATTTATTTGAAATGGCAAAATTACAAGTGCCCATTGTCTCCTTTGTCATCGGTGAAGGGTGTTCTGGTGGGGCGCTGGGCATTGGTGTTGGAGATCGATTGTTGATGCTTGAGTATAGTTATTTTGCAACCATTTCCCCAGAAGGGTGCGCCTCTATTTTGTGGAAAACCGCCGAGAAAGCGCCTGAAGCCTCTGAAATTATGGGTATTACTTCAAAACGTTTATATGAGCTAGGGCTTGTAGATGAAGTTGTGAAAGAGCCGCTTGGTGGGGCCCATCGTCATTTAGCTCAAGCAGCAGATTTGATACGGGATAGTTTAACGCAACATGTAACGCATCTAACAAGCATGACAGATAGTGATCGATCAGATCAACGTTATGCCCGTTTAATGGCTTTAGGCAATTTTACAGAAAGTTAAACACCTTGCGTTGAGCAACCACTTAAAGAAGGCTTTAGGTGATTGTTAATAATATAAAAACCGGTTTTTTTATTAAAAACCCTTGACCTAGAAAGCAAAATACGGTTTAATAGATCTCGTTGGCCAGATAGCTCAGTCGGTAGAGCAGTGGACTGAAAATCCTCGTGTCGGCAGTTCGATTCTGCCTCTGGCCACCACAAAATACGTCGGAGCATAGCGCAGTTTGGTAGCGCATCTGGTTTGGGACCAGAGGGTCGGGGGTTCGAATCCCTCTGCTCCGACCATTTTTTACGTTGGCAGTTTGACAGCTTGCGCCTGTAGCTCATTTGGATAGAGCATCGGCCTTCTAAGCCGACGGTAGCAGGTTCGAGTCCTGCCAGGCGTGCCAGGTTTAAATGGTGTTATTGGTGGTCGTAGCTCAGTTGGTAGAGCCCCGGATTGTGATTCCGGTTGTCGTGGGTTCGAGTCCCATCGATCACCCCATGCGGGAGTGGCGGAATTGGTAGACGCGCTAGATTTAGGTTCTAGTGGGGCAACCCGTGAGAGTTCGAGTCTCTCCTTCCGCACCATTTTTTGTCTTATTTTATCTATTCATTTTTCAATATATATGTTACTATAGCAGCATCATGGTATCGAGTACTTAGTAGGCGAAATTGATGAAAAAACAATTACTCATTAGTGGCTTATGTTTTGCTATAACAACGTTTTCTTATGCGAGTGAAAAAGAAACGTATTTTTTCACAAGCGGACTAATTGGATCAGCGAATGTTACGAATGATGCTATCCCATTAAATGGCGAGGTTGTCGGTGAATCTGGTGGCTTTAACCAAGTTAATAGTCAAACGAATACGATTAATGCGGCATTTAAATTAGGGATTGGGACAACTTTATATAAAAACTTAAATTTAGAGCTTTATACTGGCCTTGACTATTTAGGGGAATTGTATAAATCAGAATTTGAATTAAATTCTGGGACAAGTGGAACATTATGGATTAACCATGCATTTGTTTTACCTTTGATGATTGGCTTGAGTTATCGGACTGATTTTGGGCTTTATGGTAGCGTTTATGGTGGCGTTAGCTATGTAAATCAACAATTTCGCTTAAATAAGATTGATAGCAATGGTATTGATATGGGAACGCAGCAAGAAAATAAGCGACGTTTCCAACCTTCATTTGAACTTCAGCTTGGCTATCAAGTAGATGATCAATGGAGCGTTTATGCCAGTTATTTTCAAACATTTGGAGAACATCAACAAAATGTTGATATCAATGATAGTCAAAATAACAGCGTGCCAATGACTTACAGTGCGATTCGATTTGGAGTGCGTTATACAATTCCAATTAGCAATAAATGGCGTTCGCCATCGGATTATAGTCAATCAATGCAATTAATTTAATTGATAAATGATTAGGCCTGATGTTAATGAATCGGTACTTTTTTTCATTTTTAAGTCAGATAGTCAAATGGTTAGTTTATTTGATGTTGATGATTCCTATTATCAGCATTGCTAGGCCAAATATCCCGAAACGTTATCTTTTTACAGAATTATCGACAGGGCCCGCCTTAACAACAAAAACTAGAGCCCCTAAAGATGCACAAACATTAGGGTATAATTCGGATCAATGGCAACTGTCTGATGCGAATAAAAATGGGGCGGCATTTGACTCTCGAATTAATTTAGGGATGGGGTTTTTGTTGCATGATGATTGGTTTTTAGAACTACAAGCAGGGTTTGATTTTTTAGGTCAGCTGCATTTGTCTACGTTTTCCATGGAGCAGACAACAGGGCAAAATCAGTGGAATGGTGTTCTGCGTGTTCGACGTTCTATGTCGATTCCTATTTTATTCGGGGTGGTATTTCATTCAGACAATCAGCCGTTTTTTGGGGGGGTGTATGGTGGGCTTGTTTATAATTGGCAGTCTTTTTTAGTTCAAGAAATTGGTGATGATCAAATATTAAAAAATAATGACAAAAAACGTCAGCTGAATTTGTCAAGCTGGCAACCAGCAATTCAAGCGGTTGCAGGTTACCAGGTTAATGACAATTGGGCAGTATATGCGCGTTATTTGCAAACATTCAATCAAAAATTTCATGCAGTGTCTGTCAATGATGTGTCTGAATTACAGCAGCCTATTACGTATGGTGCATTTGGGATTGGGATACGCTATTCATTTGCCATGTGAGTTGTCTGAATCATCATAAAGGTGGGTAATAAAGCGGCCTTGGTCATGATACTCAATAAAAATCTCATGGCAAGCAGTTGGCAAAAAATCATCCCCATTTTCAGGCCATTCGAATAAGTTGATATCATTGTCATTAATATAATCACGTAATCCAAGCCACTCAAGTTCTTCTGGATCATGAATGCGATATAAATCAAAATGGTGACACATGGATTGGCCATTTGAATGAGGGTAGCTTTCAACAATGGTATAAGTTGGACTGGTAATAGCGGTTTCTGGTAATCCTGTTAATGTATAAAGCATACCTTTGATTAATGTGGTTTTCCCGGCACCTAGTGGGCCATGGAAAAATATGATCTGGCCTGTTTGGCATTGTTGTCCAATTTGTTGGCCTAGCTGTCTCATATCTGCGGCATTATGGATAAAGTAGGTTTGTTTACGCATGATATTGATCCAATATATCTCCAATTAAAACAAAAGAGCCAAATGCAATGGTCGTTGTATTTTGTTGTTCAATAGCTTTTAAGGCATCCTTGGTGGTTGCATGAGCTTGGTAGGGTAACCCAAGAGCATCAAATTGTTCGCATAAAGCTTCTAGCGAATATAATCGTGGATCTTGATTGGCTAATTCCACAAGATGCCATTGATCGATATACTGTGTAATAGAGGGGGGGAGTAAAGTCGCAATATTGCGCGTTTTCATCGCTGTAAAAAGACCTGCCCATTGTTGCTTGCCGGCAGGTAAAGTCTGCTTTAAATGGTTAAAAAGATAGTCAATGGCAGGGGCATTGTGCGCCACATCAGCAATCAATAAAGGGGGTTGATTCAGGACATGTCGACGTCCTGGGATCACCGTTTTGTCCCAATTTAAAGGTTGTTCTAGCTGGTGGCCCCATTGGTTTAACTGTTGATAAATCGTATAGGCAACCATTAAGCTCGTTCTCGGCGGGGCGGTTAGGTGAGAGAAATCCATGTGATCATCGATGATCGCCTTGACAGGGATTGCGCCTAACTGTGTTAAATAATCCATACCTTGATCAGGTATCTTTTGACCTAAAATAATGGGCCTATTTTCTCGGGCAATATGCGCTTTTTCCCAGGCGATATCATCAAGAGTTGGGCCAAGTTGTTCAATGTGGTCTAACCCAATATTAGTAATAGCGGCAATAGAAGCATCAAAAAAATTAGCAGGATCAAGTCTTCCGCCAATTCCAACTTCAATAAGCAAATAATCTGGTATTTGCTTATTAGCTGTTAAACAGAAAACTAAAAAGCTGACCATGTAAAAAGATAAGTGATAATCCGGAATCGTTGTTTGAATGGTTTGTAAGGTGGTTAAAAGTTGTTGATCAGTAATGGGGTGGCCATTGATGCGAATGCGCTCATTGAAAGCCCGCAAATGAGGTGAACTATGACTAATAACAGAGCAGTTATTGGACTCAAATAAGTGTTCAAGCAATACAATGGTCGACCCTTTACCATTCGTTCCAGTAATGGTAATAATATTGTTAAACGTCGTTTGATCAATATGAAAACGTCGAAGTAATTTAGGTAAATTAGAAAGGCAAGCAGTTGGACCTGATTGTTCGTTTAGTGCTTGAATCTGTTGCTGTATTGTTACAGAATCAGGTGCTAGAGGCTTTAGTTCGGTCATGACAGATTTGTTCAGTATGCTGTTGCTCATCAAGCTCGATGACTTGTTGACCATGATGGTGTTTTGGTTGGTTTTTCGGGCATAATTTTGCCATGATACGACTAATTTCACTTCGTAAATTACGCCGATCAACAATCATGTCAATCATGCCTTTTTCAAGGAGAAATTCACTGCGCTGAAAACCTTCTGGAAGCGTTTCTCGGACGGTTTGTTCAATAACGCGTGGTCCAGCAAAGCCAATCAATGCATTTGGCTCAGCGATATGAATATCACCAAGCATGGCTAAACTAGCAGATACGCCTCCGGTTGTTGGATCTGTTAAAACGACGATATATGGGAGTCGTTTTTCGGCTAATTTGGTTAGTGCGGCACTTGTTTTTGCCATTTGCATCAACGAGAATACAGACTCTTGCATTCGAGCCCCGCCACTAGCAGTAAAGACCACTAAAGGGCAGTGTTTTTCAATGGCTAAATTCACACCGCGGACAAATTTTTCTCCAACAACACTTCCCATTGAGCCGCCTAAAAAAGCAAATTCGAACAAGCAAGTTACGACAGGTTGGCCTTCTAGATAACCGTCAAACACCAATAAGGCATCATTTTCTTGGGTTTTTTTCTGAGCTTGAGCGAGGCGATCTTTATAGCTTTTTGTGTCTTTAAAACGTAAAGCATCTTTAGGTTTTATGTTTGTAAAATGTTCTTTACGATTATTGGTGTCTAAAAAATTATCAATACGAGCGCGCGCTGAAATACGCATATGGTGATGGCATTGTTGACAGACGAGCTGTGATTTTTTTAAATCCGGCATATACAATACTGTTTCACATTGTGGACATTTATGCCAAATGCCGTCAGGCATTGATTTTTTCTTTTCGTCTGTTCGCAGTCGTTGCGGGATAATGCGATTTAACCAACTCATATGATCTAAGCCTTTATTATATTCCTTTTTCTGATTATAGAAGGATATCAATAGGCTTGCAATAATTTATTGCACAAGGCATTAGGTGTCAAGTCAGGAATTAGAAGTATTGATCAGCTGAGCTATTGGTTCTAGCAAAGCACAATCTATTAAATGGAATGAATTTCAGATTGACTAAAGAAAAAAGCAATTTCTTGTTGTGCTGTTGCTGGTGCATCTGAACCGTGGACCGCATTAGCATCAATTGATTCGGCAAAATCAGCACGAATGGTGCCAGATTCAGCTTCTTTCGGGTTCGTTGCACCCATTAATTCACGGTTTTTTTCAATGGCGTTTTCACCTTCTAGCACTTGGATCATCACAGGGCCTGAAATCATGAATTGGACTAAATCATTGAAAAAAGGGCGTGATTGATGAACTGCATAAAATGCTTCGGCTTCTTGTTGTGATAAATGCTTCATTTTAGCGGCAACAATGTTTAATCCAGCATCTTCAAAACGTTGATAAATTTGACCAATGACTTGTTTTTTTACCGCATCAGGTTTGATGATTGATAGTGTTTGTTCCATTGTCGTAATCCTTTTATTTTATTGAACTTTAAAGACATTGAATATTTTAACGGAATAGATCAGGAAAAACCATAGATTTTTGCATCAGGTGCTTAACAAATCTCATTTTAAGCGCTAAGATAAACAGCGCTGATAATCACAAATTAAGGAATCTGTTATGGAATATAAACGTTATATGTGTGTCGTGTGCGGATTCATTTATGATGAAGCAGAAGGCTGGCCAGAAGATGGGATTGAGCCAGGAACAAAATGGGAAGATGTGCCAGAAGATTGGGAATGTCCAGACTGTGGTGTAGGAAAAGACGACTTTGAAATGATGGAGTTATAGGATTTTTTTTGTTTACTTTGATTGCTTTAATTGTAATCTTTGATCATGAACAATCATTGTTAAATGGTTCAAAGCCGATAGACCTAACAGGACATAATCTGATTGGCTATTTGGATTAATGTGTCCGGCAATATTTTTTAATTCAATGGGCCCCATTTTAAGCGAATGAATGCGTGTTGGATGAATTTGAATGCGTCCGGCTGCTGTGTTCGCATTCCCTTTGACTAAACTATTAATGCCAATCCGTTTTGCTATTGATTCTGGAATGGACACATTCGTGGCGCCAGTATCGACTAAAAAGGTTACAGGCACGTTGTTGATTGTTCCTTTGATAAAATAATGTTGGTTATGCAGCCTTACTTCAATGATATGGTGTGTTTGATCTGATAAGGCTTTCGGTTGTGTTTTTTGTTGTGTTTGATAGTGATCAAACCAATAAACGCTATAAGCAACAATCAGACAAAAAGCTAGCCAAAAGACTAAAGCCCGATGGTGAAAACGATAATTTGATGTATTGTCATTTTTCATAAATTCACAGGTGTTTTTGCAAACTGGTAAAGCTTGTTTTTATTTATAACAGCCCTATGGTACGATGGAAAGAGGTTTTTAATGGCTGAAGGCTTAGGTCATTGTATTTAGAAAGGAGGCATTTGTGAAAGCGATTCGGGTATTGAGTGTTTTGTTGATGATTATCTTTGGAATGATTGGTGCAGTTTTCGTTGAGGCTGAGTCCTTTATATTAACGATTTTGTGTGCGGCAATGATGGTGATTGGCTTAACAGGATTGATATACCGATGGGCTGGGACAATTGCTTTTATTTTAGCCGTTGTTGTGGCAATTGGGACACAGACTGCGGCTGTTTATGCCATGGTTGGTGTTTATATGGGGGCTATTTTTAATACAATCAGTTTTCCAAGCTATGCAAAAGAATCAAAAACAAATAAATTTTGATAAGACAAAGGAGGCATTAATGTCGAATATGCAATCAGTTAAAGCATTTGATCCAGAATTATATCAGGCAATTGAGCAAGAAGAACAAAGACAAGAGCATGATATTGAGCTTATTGCCTCAGAAAATTATGCAAGTCAGCATGTTATGGCGGTTCAAGGCTCTGTTTTAACCAATAAATACGCTGAAGGTTACCCGAAAAAAAGGTACTATGGTGGTTGTGAATATGTTGATAAGGCTGAGCAATTAGCAATTGACCGAGCACGAGAATTGTTTAAGGCAGATTATGTCAATGTTCAGCCACATTCAGGCTCTCAAGCAAATACAGCTGCCTATTTAGCTCTTGTTCAACCAGGTGAGACAATTTTAGGAATGAGTTTAGCCCATGGTGGGCATTTGACCCATGGGGCAAAAGTTAATTTTTCAGGCAAATTGTTTAATGCAGTGACTTATGGGATTGATGAGGCAACAGGAGATATTGATTATCAACAAGTATCTGATATGGCCCGTCAACATCAGCCAAAACTCATTGTTGCCGGGTTTTCAGCATTTTCTGGGATTGTTGATTGGGCAAAATTCCGTGCGATTGCTGATGATGTTGGTGCTTATTTGATGGTAGATATGGCCCATGTCGCCGGACTAGTGGCCGCGGGTATTTATCCAAATCCTTTGCCTTATGCGGATGTGGTGACGACAACAACGCATAAAACATTAAGAGGCCCCCGAGGAGGAATGATTTTAGCTAATGGGAATCCAGAGTTAGCCAAAAAATTTCAATCATTGATTTTCCCAGGAATTCAAGGTGGCCCTTTGATGCATGTCATTGCCGCAAAAGCTGTGGCATTTAAAGAAGCTTTATCAACAGACTTTATTACTTATCAAAAACAAGTAGTGGCTAATGCAAAAGCCATGGCTGATGTTTTTAAAAGCCGAGGTATCGATATTGTTTCAGGCGGAACCAAAAATCATTTAATTTTAATGGACTTACAAAAAAAGAATGTTACGGGTAAGGATGTTGAAGCGGCATTAGGTCGGGCGAATATCACAGTTAATAAAAATGCGGTTCCTAATGACCCGTTATCTCCTTTTGTAACAAGTGGTTTACGGGTTGGAACACCAGCGATTACGACACGAGGTTTCAAAGAAGCCCAAGCACAGCAAGTTGCGCATTGGATTGTTGATGTGATTGATCACCTAGGTGACGAGCAAGTTGAAAAGCGTGTACACCAAGCCGTTGTTGAGTTATGTGAACAATACCCAGTTTATCCAAAATCAACAGATACCGCGTAGATATTAATTTAGTTTAGGAATAGGAGAATAATTAGTGAAACCATTTGATGAATCAATGAAGGTGAAAATTGGATTAGCAGAAATGTTGCGCGGAGGCGTAATTATGGATGTTGTCACACCAGAGCAAGCACAAATTGCTGAAAAAGCGGGTGCTGTAGCGGTTATGGCGCTTGAGCGCGTACCAGCAGATATTCGATCACAAGGTGGGGTCGCGCGGATGTCCGATCCAGCATTGATTCGAAGTATTCAGCAGGCTGTCAGCATTCCCGTTATGGCAAAAGCAAGAATCGGTCATTTTGGTGAGGCACAAATTCTTC
This sequence comes from uncultured Francisellaceae bacterium, assembly GCA_964485635.1. Classification (GTDB taxonomy): domain Bacteria; phylum Pseudomonadota; class Gammaproteobacteria; order Francisellales; family Francisellaceae; genus CAZAJS01. The sequence continues at coordinate 3,643 of CAZAJS010000004.1, read as the reverse complement.
AATCATTAGGTGTGGACTTTATTGATGAAAGTGAAGTGTTAACCCCAGCGGATCATGATAATCATATTGATAAGCAATCGTTTCAAGTCCCCTTTGTATGTGGTTGCTGTAATTTAGGCGAAGCACTTCGCCGAATTGGAGAGGGTGCTGCACTAGTCCGAACCAAAGGTGAGGCGGGCACAGGCGATGTTGTACATGCCGTGTTGCATATGCGCATGATTAATCAGCAGGTTCGTCGTGTTCAACAGGCTGATAAGAATGAATTAATGGCGATTGCCAAAGAATTACAAGCACCATTCCATTTGGTTGAATATGTTCATACGCATGGAAAACTTCCTGTCCCGAATTTTTCTGCCGGTGGTATTGCAACACCAGCCGATGCAGCTATGATGATGCAGTTAGGAGCTGAAACCGTTTTTGTGGGGTCTGGTATTTTTAAATCAGAAAATCCACAACAGCGAGCTGAAGCCATTGTCAGTGCTGTGTCTTATTATCAAGATCCTGAAGTATTAGCCACAGTCTCACAAGGGCTTGGCTCAGCAATGGTTGGGATTGATTGTCATGATTTAGAGCAATCAGTAACGTTTGCACAACGAGGTTAATTGTGAAAATAGGCGTGCTTGCTTTACAAGGTAATTTTGCTGTTCATCAACGGGCATTAACGCAACGCGGGTTTCAGACTGTGTTAGTCAAAACTCCAAGTCATTTGAATGCCATTGATGCTTTAGTTTTACCGGGAGGTGAAAGTACGACAATGCGTTATTTATTGGAAAAACACGAGCTTTATTGTTTGTTATCCCAACGGGTTGAGGCAGGATTGCCCGTGTTTGCTACCTGTGCTGGAATTATTTTATTGGCACAAATGGGGCAATTAGCCGTTGAAGTTCAGCGCAATGCCTATGGGCCTCAATTAGCAAGTTTTGCAACAAATTTGTCAGTTAAATGTCCTGAAGATGGCAGTGTGCGGACACTCGAGGCTTACTTTATTCGAGCTCCTAAAATTATTCGATGGGATTCACAGCAAGTAGTTGTACTTGCTAGTCATCAAACGCTTCCTGTAATTATTCGTCAAAAGCATATTTTAGCAGCAACCTGCCATCCTGAAATGGCAAGTGATCCATGGTTGTATGATTATTTTTGTCAGGTAATCGCTGCCCATTAATGGGGTTATTCGCTTGGCATCACTCATGATGATCAAATTATAAGTGATATCATCAATTGATTAATCATTAAGATCTAACGAATAATCACAAGCCGGGCAAACCTTTTGTTGACCGGCTTTTTTCGTGGTTTTATGAAGTAAAATAGGTGAATCACATTGTGGGCATGGCTCATCAATAGGTGGATACCAGTACGCATTTTTACATTTTGGAAATCCAGAACAGGCAAAAAACACTTTTCCTTTTCGAGATTTTTTCTCAACAATAGGATTTTTTTGACATTTTGGACAGGTGATGCCCGTGTCTTTTGGTTTTTCTAATGGTTCCATGTGGCGGCATTCAGGATAATTTGAGCAACCAATAAACTGGCCATAACGACCTTGTTTAATATGTAAAGGGTTCCCACACTCAGGGCAGTTGCGATCTTCAACAACTTTGGCCTCAGGTGTTTCAGATTGAGTGCCATCTTCATTAATTTGACGGGTATAGCGGCAAGTGGGATAGTTTGTACAGCCAACAAAACGACCATTTTTCCCTAAGCGAATTGAAAGTTCACTGCCACATTCAGGACATGGTTCATCCATTTTTTCATGAGTGACATCACTTTTTTTAACATCCGTATCAATTTTTTTGATCTGTTCAATAAACGGTTGCCAGAACTTTTCTAAAAGGGGAATCCATTCCATTTTACCGGCGGCAATATCATCAAGATCATTTTCTAAGCGTGCTGTGAAACTATATTCAACGTAGCGTTTAAAATAATTTTTTAAAAAGTCATTAACAATACGACCGACATCGGTCGGACAGAAACGTTTTTTTTCTAACGCGACATATTCACGTTGAACCAAGGTCGAGATAATCGAGGCATAAGTAGAAGGTCGGCCAATGCCTTGAGCTTCTAACGCCTTGACTAATGATGCCTCTGTATAACGTGGTGGCGGCTCTGTAAAATGTTGACGTGGCATAATTGCATTTAAGCAGACAGTTTGCTCTTGTTTTAACTCAGGCAAAATAACACCTTCATCTGTTTCAGGTGCATCTTCATCACGGGCTGCTTGATAAATGGTTAAGTAACCTTTTTTGGCAATGGTTGAGCCCGTTGCTCTGAATATATGTTGTCGATCTGCGGTTGCTAAATCAATGGCCACGGTATTCATAGTGGCATGAATCATTTGACAAGCGATGGTTCGCTTCCAAATCAAAGTATATAATTTTAATTGATCAGTTGATAAAACAGATTTCAACTGCTCGGGCTGCCGTGTTGCCTGAGTTGGACGAATTGCTTCATGAGCCTCTTGTGCATTTTGAGATTTTGTTTTAAAAATGCGTGGATTTTTAGGTAATAAGTCTGACCCATAGGTTTGACTGATAAAATCACGAATTTCCATTAATGCATCATTGGATAAATGGGTTGCATCCGTACGCATATAGGTGATTAAACCGACAGCGCCTTCAGCGCCAACATCAATCCCTTCATATAACTGTTGGGCGACCATCATGGTTTTTTTGGCACTAAACCCAAGCTGTTTAGAAGCCTCTTGTTGTAAGGTCGAGGTGATAAATGGAGGGTAAGGGTTGCGTCGTTTTTGTTTTTTATCAATATTAATAATTGTCAGCGTATCATTAGCCGCATGCTTGATTGTTTCAACAGCTTGATAAGTGTCAGTTTCATTGGTTAAAGAAAATTGTTCAAGCTTTTGACCTTGGTAATGAGTTAATTTTGCATCAAAAGTTTTTTCTGAACCGACATTTGCTTTAATGGACCAATATTCTTGAGCTGTAAATGCTTCAATTTCTTTTTCACGTTCAACAATCATGCGTAAGGCAGGGCTCTGAACGCGGCCAGCCGATAATCCTCGGCGAATTTTTTTCCAAAGCAGTGGAGAAAGGTTAAATCCAACTAAATAATCTAATGCGCGGCGTGCTTGCTGGGCATTGACTAAATCCATTGAAATATCCCGAGGATGGTCAATTGCTTCTTGAACAGCCGTTTTTGTAATTTCATTAAATGCTACTCGGTAAGTTGGCGTGTCCTTTAACAGCCGAGCATTTTTTAATAAAGTGTGAATATGCCATGAAATTGCTTCACCTTCACGGTCCGGATCCGTGGCTAAGTAAATAACTTCAGCTTCTTTAGCTGCTTTTTTAATTGCATCGGCGTGTTTTTTATTTTGACTGATAACTTCATAATGCATCTGGAAATCATTCTCCGGATCAACAGCACCTTCTTTAGGTTTTAAATCACGAATATGACCGTAAGATGCCATGATTTTATAATCAGGGCCAAGGTATTTTTGTATCGTTTTTGATTTGGCCGGGGACTCCACGATCACAAGTTTTTTTGACATCTGGTTCCACCCATTTGGTTCATTCGATTGGACATAAAAAATTATTGTGTTTTGAATTATTGAGGTATTTGTTTGATTATTCAATGCTTTAATTCCAAAAGATGATGTTTTTTATAAAATTTCTTGTTATTGAGG
>CAZAJS010000003.1:0-39399 GCA_964485635.1 uncultured Francisellaceae bacterium | reverse complement strand
TTGCAAAGTATCAAACTTCTTTGCCAATGCGCCAATTGATCAAACTCCTTCAAACAACCTATGGGCCACATTTTAACAGTCTTTACTTACAACAGCTATTCCCTCAATCCCCAGCAGTTCAAGCAGCAAAAATTGCCGGCTTACCTCGACCAAAGCGCTGTATTTGATTATTTGCTTTTATTGTAGCAATATGGTACTTTATAAGTGCTAATTTAACAGTCAAAGGAGTCCCCACATGGCGAAAATTTTTTGCAAAAAACACCAACATGAAGGCACACAACTGCCAACACCACCATTGCCTGGTGCATTAGGTGAACGTATTTATCATGAAATTTGCCAAGAAGCTTGGAGCGAATGGTTAGCCCATCAAACCATGCTCATTAATGAGTATCGCTTAAATTTACTTGATGAAAAAGCTAAACAGTTTTTACAACAAGAAATGATCAAGTTTTTATTTGAAAATAATGCGGAAAAACCTGAAGGCTATTCAGCCCCGGAATAACTGTCTAATTCCATGAATTATCCCCATTACCGCATGTGCTCCCACAAAATACCAGACCCAAGAAGCAAGCCACTCATGGGTTTCTTTTAAAGCATAGGCTAATGTGGCACTTGCCGCATTACCTTGAACTGAAAACCACATAAACCCCGTTATTGCAACAGCGGTGACCCATACCAAAATGGCGCCTTGTACTGCCCCTGCAAGCCCTCCACTAGAATGCTCTGGAATATCAAACCGAACAAGCCGTTTGATATCTTGCCAAATTACAGCTCTCTGGCTAGATTGGTAAGGAAATAAATGCCCTAATTTATCTTTTCCTTGCTCAATGAGCATCAGACTTCGTAAAATATATAATATTAATAAAACCAAAACCACCATCCCAATGGTTTGGTGATAAAAAAACAAATTTAAGGTCCATTGCGCTCGACCTGCTTTGGCAGTGTGATGCATCCAAATACTTGAAAAAAGTTGAAATGTCACCCCTAAAGCAAAAAGCCAATGAAGCAAATGCGCTGGCCAATCAAAGTGACGTGATTTGATCATTGTTTCATCCTCTTATAAATGTATTGTGGCATCACTTGGTCCGAAATCACTTTATTCTCAAAATCAATTCTCAATAAAATACCTAAAGCAAAACACATAATCAACAAACTACTACCGCCATAACTAATTAATGGCAAAGTTAAGCCTTTTGTTGGCAACATCCCCATATTCACTCCTAAATTGACAAATACTTGAAAGGCAACCCAAAAACTAATGCCATAACTCACATAGGACTGAAATGGGCGATTAAGCTTTCCAGCTAAACGACCGATTTTTAATCCTCGCCAAACTAAACAGCTATATACCCCTAAAAGAACTAACACCCCTATTGCGCCTAGCTCTTCTGCAATAATTGCTGTAATAAAATCTGTATGCGCTTCAGGTAAGAAAAACTGCTTTTGAATACTCATGCCTAACCCATCCCCAAAAAAGCCACCACGACCAAATGCAATCAATGACTGAACTAACTGATAACCACTACCCTGGGCATCTGACCAAGGATCTAAAAATCCTGTTAACCGATGCATTCGGTAGGGGGCTGAGATAATTAGCATGACGGCGGCAATGCTTGCTAAGATAATAAAAAAACCAAACCAGCGCCACTGAACACCCCCCATCACCATGATTCCAAAGACACAAGCAAACATCACAACAGAAGCACCAAAATCAGGCTGCATTAATAAAAATCCTGCCATAACAGCTAAAATAGCCAAGGGTTTAGCCACCCCCTGAAATGTCTTTCGAGCGTAGTCTCCAAAGCGCACTAAATACCCTGAGAAGTACATAATTGCACACAGTTTAACCACTTCTGAAACTTGAACATTAATCATCACTAACGGAATCCACCGTCTGGAACCATTTACTTCTCGACCAATGCCCGGAATTAACACCGCGACCAATAAAATAAATGCGACAATCAACCAAGTTCGATCTAATTTTTGAAAATTATCCGTTGGCACAAATAGACTTAAGGCAATAAGTCCAATTCCCATTAATGCATAAATACCTTGACGCGTTGAATAAAATAAGGGGTTACCCCAACTTTCACCACTCATCACGATAGAGGCTGATGTAACCATTAACCAACCAAATGCCAATAAACCAAGCACCAAAAATAACAGCACAACATCCAGCTCAATCGGTGCTTTGACACGAACACGCTTAACATTTTGTTGTGTCAGCGTATTACGTAACCAGATCCACATCTTTGTTAACATGACTTTTGCTTATTCCGTGCTAATTGTTTAAAATGTTGTCCGCGTTGAGCAAAGTTATCATAAGCATCAAAACTTGAACACCCCGGTGATAATAACACAACATCTCCGTGATGGGCTTGTGATAAAGCATATTCAAATGCTTCATTCAAAGTTAGATGCTGCGTTTGTGCCGTATAGCCTTTCAAATAGTGGCTAATCTTAGCACGATCTTGCCCATAGAGACAAACATGGCGAACATTTTGGTTTAATAAGTCTAGTAGGTCATCAAAATCTTTTTGCTTTGCAATGCCACCTAAAAGCAAAACAACTGTTTTAGACTGCTTTAAAAACCCCACCAATGCTGCTTTAGTTGCACTAACATTCGTTGCTTTTGAGTCATTAACAATATCAACGCCATTGTGTGTCAATACATGCTCACAACGATGAGCTAACCCTTGAAAGGTATAAAGCATTTGCTGATAATCCGCAAAATGAATTTTTAAATAATCCATAATAGCCACAATTGCAGCAATATTCTGCCAATTGTGTGCTCCAACTAACTTCAATTGTGTCAAATCACATACCGCCGGCTGAACGTAATCCCGCCATAAAAAACCCTTTTCTATAAAATAGTCTTTACCACCAATCCACTGGTCAACAGCTTGAGGATTGACTGGACAACTATCCCCGACAATACGCCAATCGCTATGAGACAATAATTGACACTTTGACTGTTGATAAGCTTGAAAATTGGGATACCGATCTAAATGATCAGGAGCAATATTTAATAAACAACCAATCGTAAAACGGGCTGTTTTAAGCAAATCAATTTGAAAGCTAGATAACTCTAGCACATAATAATCGACAGATTTTAAGCTCAACAAATTCAGTGCTGGAACACCAATATTTCCACCTAATCCGACTGTATAGCCGGCAGCTGTTAAACACTCAGACAAAGCATTGACCGTTGTACTTTTACCATTAGAACCAGTCACAGCAATAATTGGCGCATCAGCCATTAGCGCAAAAATTTCAATATCCCCAATCACACGCGACCAATACTGCTTTAATAAATTATAAGGCGGTTGATTAATTGGAATACCCGGACTAACGACAATTAAATCATATTGAACCCAATCAATAGAAGACCAGTGCGCATAAAGATGAATCCGCTGCCCCCATGCTGTGATACTTTCATCTGTCAGACCATTACCATCAAAAACACTGATAGCTACATGATACTGTGCCAAAAAACGAATCACAGATTGACCAGTTTGCCCTGCACCAACAACACATACACGATGGATTTGCTTTCCTTGATAAACCCAAACCATTTTAACGTACCTTTAAGGCCAGTAATCCAACTAAAACACACAAAATCGCAATAATCCAAAATCGCACGATCACTTTAGGTTCAGGCCATCCTTTTAATTCAAAATGATGATGCAACGGCGCCATTTTAAAAATACGCTTTTTTCGTAATTTATAAGAGCCTACTTGTAAAATCACCGATACAGTCTCTGCGACAAACACCAGCCCCATAATCAATAGGATCAATTCTTGACGTAGCCCAACTGCTATCACGCCCAAAATGGCCCCTAATGGCAATGATCCCACATCCCCCATAAAAATTTCAGCCGGATAGCTATTAAACCATAAAAAACCAAACCCAGCCCCAAAAATAGCGGCACAAAACACAACCGTCTGCTCAACACCAAACCCTGTTATAAAATCGAATTTAAGATAATGTGCAATGCCTACATGGGTTAACACATATGCATAAATGCCAAGCCCTCCAGCGACTAATGCCACCGGTAAGATTGCTAGCCCATCTAACCCATCTGTTAAATTCACTGCATTACTACTGCCAACAACCGTCAAATAGCCAATTATGAAAAAGCTAATAATCCCTAAAGGTAAGACCCACTGCTTAGTAAAAGGAATATTTAAGGTCAATTGTGATTGAGATTTTAAAATTTGAAACATAACACATAAAAAGACAATTGTTGCCAGTGATTGAAGTCCATATTTATATTTTGCCACCAAGCCTTTCGAGTTTTTCCGAACCACTTTCAAATAATCGTCTAAAAAGCCAATCAACCCAAAGGTCGCTAACATCGCTAACAATAACCAGGTATAAAATTGTGTAATATCCGCCCATAAGAGCATGGCAATACTGATCGCCAATAAAACTAAAACTCCACCCATCGTTGGCGTATCAGCTTTACTAAAATGCGACTGCGGCCCATCATGACGTACAACTTGGCCAATTTGCATAACTTTAAGCCAGTTAACCATCCGTCCGCCAAATAGCAACAAGATAATCAATGCGGTTAATGCTGCCATTAATGACTGCATTGTTAAATAGGTAAAAACATCAGCTGCACTGATATATCCTGATAGCCACTTAAAAAACCAATACAACATACAAGCAACACTTCATAAGATTTTTCAAAAACATTAGCGATGAATTATAACATAAATTTGCCTTTATTTTAGTGGTTTATTTATTCAAATTATATTTTTGCTTTTCATGACAATATGCTATGCTATGGATTTCATATAAATAACTAGCCGTTGTCATCAACCATGAGCAGTGTCATCGATTTTGTATTGCACTTAGATACTCATTTAGCTACTTTAATTAGCGCATGGGGCGTTTGGATTTATTTGTTATTAGCAATTATTTTATTCTGCGAAACCGGGCTTGTTATTACACCTTTTTTACCAGGCGATTCCTTATTGTTCGCGCTTGGCATGGTCAGTGCCCATTCTATTTTAAACATTCACCTGGCTGTTATTATTTTAATTATTAGTGTTTTTTGTGGCGATAACACGAATTATTGGTCAGGCCGACTCATTGGGAAAAAATTATTTAAACCAAATGCCCGTATTTTAAAAACCGCTTATTTAGACAAAAGCCATGCCTTTTTCAAACAATATGGCAATAAAGCTATTTTAATGGCACGATTTATTCCCATTATCCGCACATTTATGCCGTTTACTGCTGGATTAAGCCATATGCCCTACTTTAATTATATGACCATCAGCTTTGTTGGTAGCTTAATATGGGTCGGAAGCATTGCTTATTTAGGCTTTTTCTTTGGCAACTTACCATGGATTCATGACCATTTTGATGTTGTGATCATTGCCATTATCCTTTTATCTATTGCCCCTATGGTCACTAAGGTGATTTGGCATAAAATTGTTGTGCCTTTGCTACGTGGAAAGGATACCAATCATGACTAATACATCAAGCATTTCCCCAATGTTACGTTGGCTTATCACGATTACCGTAATGCTCGCAGCTATGATTGAAATTATTGATACTACCATTATCAATGTGGCACTAAATGATATGGCAGGGGCATTAGGCGCAAATACGTCTCAAATTTCTTGGGTGTCCACATCCTATGTCGTTTCTGCAGCAATCTTTATGCCTTTGACAGGATTTTTGGTTAAACGTATTGGTCGAAAACGCTTACTATTGATGAATATTACTGGTTTTATGATTTGTTCAGCACTATGTGGCATGGCTACCTCTTTATCTGAGCTTGTCTTTTTTAGTATTTTACAAGGCGTTTTTGGTGCCTCTTTAGTCCCTTTATCACAATATATTTTACGCGACACCTTCCCCCCGGAAGAACACGTTAAAGCAATGGCCAGTTGGGGAGTCGGGATCATGGCTGCACCTGTTTTAGGCCCAACTCTAGGCGGATATATTACACAACATCTTAGTTGGCGCTGGATTTTTTATATTAATGTGCCAGTTTGTTTAATTGCCACAGCGATGGCCTTTTTATTTATCTCAGAAACCATTCGTGAAAAAATTCGCATTGATTGGCAAGGGTTAGCATTAATGGTCATTGCGATTGGCTGTTTACAGATTTTTTTAGATCGAGGCCATGAATCAGATTGGCTACAATCCAATGTGATTATTGGATTGATGCTGACTTGGATTTTAGCGCTTATTATTTTCATTTCACGGGGTTGGAATAAACCAGGGCATATTGTGAAATTGACATTGTTTAAAGATCGCAACTATGCCATTGGCAATTTATTGATTGTTTTGGTTACTGCAAACTTATTTGGAGTATTAACAGTTCAACCGCTTGTCATGGAACAGTTTTTTGGCTATACCCCGCAATCAACTGGGTTAATGATGGCCCCTCGTGGAATCGCTTCAGCTCTTGCAATGATGATCGTCCAACCATTAGCAAAACGACTTGATTTGCGCATTGTTTTAGCCATTGGGATTGCGATTTTAGCTTTAGGAAGTTATCAATATGCCCACTTAACGCCTCAGGCAGGCCCCTGGAATTGGATTGCACCAGCCATTGTTCAAGGCATTGGCATGGGATTGTTCTTTGTCCCCATTTCAACCATTGCCTTTCAAACACTCAATCGTGATGATACGGCAGAAGGCAGTGGTTTATTTGGCTTTACACGCAATATTGGCACCTCTATTGGTATTTCTGTCATGGTCACCTTTTTAGCCAGTCAAGCACAGCGGGCATGGCATGGCCTTGTTGGCCATATTCGGCCAACAAACCCATCTTTTCAACATTGGCTGACCCAAACCAATCTTTCGAGTGACTCACCGCAAACCTACCCCATCATTGCGCAACAAATCATGAAACAAGCTCACGTCATTAGCTTTTGTGATATTTCTTATTTTGCTTTTATTGTGACATTATTAAGCCTGCCTTTGATTGGCCTTTTATCAAATCCTAATGCTGCACGCTAGGCTTTTTAAGGCGCTGATAATAGTCCCTAATCATTTGGCGAGTTTGTAAAGCACGCCCATTTAAACAATAATCTAAATGATATCGAATAAATGGCTGAATGATTTGCCCCATCATTGAAGGCCAAGTACGAGGTGAACAACCTAATGCCTGCAAATACTGACCATCAATCGTATGGCAATGATCTGCTGGTGTAGTTGGCTTAAAAAGACTATAACCAATTAATCTATATGCTTGACCTGCTTGAACCGGTTGTCCATAACAGTCTTGATCGGTTTGTATCCCATACCCTAATGCGTTGAGCAACTGGCACTCAAAATAACGAAGTACCGTGACTAAATTATCTTGGTTTAGTTGCTCAATCGTAGCCTGATAAGTAGAAAACAATTCAATATCCACATGCTCGGGTAACAACCAATATAGAAGCTCATTGATATATAATTGCGCTAATTGAAGCTCATAATCGATTTTAAAGTAATGCTGTTTTGTCACAACATCCAATAACCGCACCCAGTCTTGTTGCGGATTATATTGAATTTTTACTTTTAATAGAACAAATGGTTGATCAATTAAATGCGCCTTTTGACCACGACGTGTCCGGCGTTGGGCGACTATGGTATGAACTTTCCCAACCCCTTCAACCCATAAAATTAATCGTTGTCGATGTTCCTGATAACGCTGGCGGTGTAGCACAAATGCCCTATGATATTCATGTGGCGACATCAAGCGCTTGACCCCAAAGCTGATTAATCCATAAAGCTAGCTTCCGCTGTGGTGATGGTAATTGAAATGTTTGAGTGATCTCATCAAATGTTATTGACGTACGACCTTGATTTAATTGGTATTGCAACCATTTGACCATTGCTAACCAAAACGCATCACCACGGGCTTGAAATTGATAACATTGATCATCATAAAAAATCGTGGCTGAATACGGCAATTGTTCCCAATTAGCTATGATTCGTGCTTTTGCATGAGGTTGATAATCTGCTGACTGTATTGCTTGTAGCCAGGTCATAACCGGCGCATTATAAATCATTCTGCCCTCCTATTGCTCGAATTTGCGCAACTGCTTGTTGTATTCGCCCAACAAGGGTCTTTAAATCTGCCACAGTAATACCTTGACCAAATGAAAAGCGTACAGTTTGACTGGCCTGTTGGTCATCAAGCCCTATTGCCGATAGCACATGAGAGGTACTGATAAATTGCGCTTGGCATGCCGATCCAGCAGAAAAAGCCACATCAGGCAACCACGCCATCAAAGCTTGGCTATTGACTTGATGGAACGTGACATTGACAATGCCTGGATAAAACTGATCGGCTTGTCGAATTGTCACCTCCGGAATGTCGCTAAGCCCATTGACGAAGGTATGATATAAATCATTGAGCAATGTTTGATGCGCATAAAATCGCTGTTGTGCTAACTCACATGCCAAACCGAGTCCAGCAATTTGAGGCGTTGGTAATGTGCCGGGACGTTTTTGCTTTTGCTGCCGCCCTCCTAACATCTGAGCTTCCAGTTTCACTTTAGGACGCACATAAAGCGCTCCAATCCCTTTCGGGCCATATAATTTATGACCAGACAAAGATAATAAATCAATCCCCATGGCTGTCACATCGATCGGAATTTTGCCAACCCCTTGAACCGCATCAACATGCAACAAAGCCGGATGGTTTATTAATTGTTGACCAATGGCTTGAATCGGATAGCATGTCCCAAGTTCATTATTCACTGCCATTATCGATACCAAAATTGTATCAGGGCGCAATGCATCAGCAACCGCATTTGCGCTAATTTGTCCAGTTTCATCTGGCATTAGATACGTTACTTCAAACCCTTGCTTTTCCAACTGTTTGATAGGCTCTAATACGGCTGAATGCTCAACAGCAGAACTAATAATATGTCCCCCTTGTTTTCGATAAGCACGACTTGCCCCGAAAATAGCTAAATTATTTGCCTCAGTGGCGCCCGATGTAAAAATAATACTATTCGGTTCCCCACCAATCAAACTTGCAACTTGTCGTTGGGCTTGTAGTACAACCTGACTTGCTTGATGCCCATTAAGGTGGGTAGTTGCTGAAGGATTAGCATAAGTATGACGACAATGATACATCATACAATCAATGACTGCTGAATCCATAGGCGTTGAAGCAGCATAATCTAAATAAAACATCAAATATCAACCTGTCAAACCATATTCAATATACTTTTAATATTAACATAAACAAGCTGTCAATACCTAATAACAGCGCACACTTGCTTTCCTTACTGACAAAACACTTACACTGCAAACCCTTGGCTTTTATGCCTATAAAACTTTTATTTTCCTTTAAATGCTGATAACATAACCAAAAACCCATTCCAATTATAGCGGAAATCGGCAATTTACAAAGATTCCCTTGCATTAACACTGCAAGGTTTTTGCAAAACAACACAAACCATTAGTGACAACAAGGTCTACCATGATGCCGCAGTTAATTGCCATAGTGATGATCAGCATGCAAATCGAACTGTTTTATCAGCTTCGCTGTCAGCCAAGAATGTCATTGCGCTTTGCTAGTTTTACTTTAACAATGATTTCATGGATGGTTGACCAAGGTCATTTGGTTAGAAACCCATTAAGAAGAGGATTAATTTATGAAAAAGATGCTAATCAATGCAACGCAGTTAGAAGAAACGCGTATTGCCATTATCCAAGACAAAAAACTAATCGACTTAGACATTGAAAATATTGATCGTGAACAAAAAAAATCAAATATTTATAAAGCAAAAATATCACGCATTGAACCCAGTTTAAATGCCGTTTTTGTTAATTATGGGGAAAATAAAAATGGCTTTTTACCTTATAAGGAAATTGCCAGCAGCTACTTTAAAAAACCTCAAGACACCCAAGCACCGCTTAATGAACAACTTGACAATGGCCAAGAGCTCATTGTTCAAATTGTCAAAGAAGAGCGTGGCAATAAAGGGGCGGCATTAACCTCATTTATCACGCTTGCCGGTTGCTACATGGTATTAATGCCCACTACTTCAGATGCCGGTGGGATTTCACGACGCATCGAAGGAAAAGACCGTGATCAGCTTAAAGCCCAATTTAACCAATTAACCTACCCTAGCTCAATGAGTGTCATTATTCGTACAGCAGCCATTGGACGAACCCAGCAAGAGTTACAAAGTGACTTAGATGCCCTTGTAACTCTTTGGAAAGCTATTCAGTCGGTTTCAAAAAAACACCCTGCACCATTTTTAATTCATAAAGAAAGTGATATTACCATTCGCACTATTCGAGATCATTTAAAAGATGATATTGAACAAATTATTGTTGATACCAAAGCAACATACCAAGATATGAAACGCCAATTACGCATGCTAAGACCTGCATTTGTAGAGCGCCTTCATTTATTCCAAGACAATACCCCATTGCTGTCTTATTATGATGTTGAAAAACAAATTGAAAGCGCTTTTCACCGAGAAGTTAAACTACCGTCGGGAGGATCAATCGTCATTGATACGACTGAGGCCTTAACCGCTGTTGATGTTAACTCAGCGCGCTCTACGAAAGGTGATAATATTGAAGAAACAGCATTGCAAACAAATTTAGAAGCCGCAGAGGAAATTTCACGTCAATTACGCTTACGTGATTTAGGCGGCTTGGTTATTATTGATTTTATTGATATGCAACCTTTTCCTAATCAAAAAACAGTTGAAAATCAATTAGTTGAAAGCCTACAACAAGATCGGGCTAAAATCCAAATGACGCGCATTTCAAAATTTGGTCTTGTTGAACTTTCTCGCCAACGCTTACAAGCCTCACTTGGCGAGTCTGTCATGAATACCTGCCCAAGCTGTCACGGGCAAGGATTTGTTCGACCTGTCCCATCAATTGGCTTATCCATTTTACGCAATATCCGTGAAGAGGCGGGTCGTGACAAAACCAATGAAGTCCGTGTCCAGCTGTCAACGGAAGTGGCAACCTTTTTATTAAATGAAAAACGTCAAGATTTAGCCAGAATTGAACAAAATTTTAATATCAAAGTTGTTTTAGTACCAAATCCAAATTTCCCAAATACCAAATACCGAACACAGCGCATCTGGGGTGAAGTTTATCATGCCAACCGCCCAAGCTTTGATTTGATTGAAGAAGAAAAAGAAACGCAACTGCATGCCCACCAGCACAAAGCTAGCCAGCAACCAGCGATAAAACAAATGGCTTCAGCAGAAGACGCTTCAAAAGAAACAACAAATCAAGCAACGACGGACAATCCTGCTGAAAAGCAAACAACATCACAACCGGCAAAACACTCATTACTCCGTCGATTTTCAGAGTATTTATTTAATAACAAACCCGAAAAAACAGCTAAAAAGACGGACCAACAACCTAAGAAAAAACAAAGTTCAGATCAACCAGCTGATAAAAATGCTCAGCATTCAACTGAAACAAAACAAAAGCCAAAACCACAAAACACGCCTGCTAAAACACGCACGCCACAGCAGTCAGACAATAAAAACAAACCAGCGCAAGAGTCAAATAAAACGACAACAAAGCCACAGTCATCCGGCCAATCAGAAAGCCAAGACAACAAAAAGCGCCATGATAATCACCAAAGCAAATCCAATCATACGAATCATAAAAAATCAAATTCTCGGACGAATAGTAATCGATTACAAGTCCATAACAGTCAAGATGTCATTGATATTGCCGAGCAAAAAGCCAAGCAAGACGCACAAAAACCAAAAACCCAACATGAGATTTTTACAGCGAATAATGTGATTAAATCCATCTCAACAAACCCAGAAGAAAAAATCTCACCAATGGTCCAAACAGTGCTCAATGATGCTAACACACTGGTATCTGAAAGTAAGCATCAACTTATTGAAACAGCTGATAAAACTAAGCCGCGTAAATATTTAAAACCAGTAATTGAAACCGTCGAAACGATTAAACCGAAAAGACAAGCACAGCCAGAGACCAAAAAGCCAAACAAACCGGCGAGTGAAAAAAAACCGGAAAAGACTGAAAAACCGACATCCAAAGAAACTAAATCAGCCTCTAGCAATGCCTCTGACAATAGCGCAATGATCCTGCCCTACAGACCAGCACTGGCTTATACACAACAAGGCTTTAAGAACCCTTCTAACAATTCATAACGATACCGTTACACAGATAAATAAACCTTGTACAGCTACCTAAAAGATATCAGTTAATGATCAATGGACTTGTTACCCCATTAATGGGGTGACCCAAATAAAGGATTTTAATTTTCTTTATTTAATGACCAATACCTTTAAATTCTATATTGAACATTGGCTCAGCTGATGTGCATATGTTTGGCTTTTTTCAGCCACTTTTTGCGCCATTATTTCTTGATGCCGCACTGCTTCAGCGTTAGGGCCAACCTGATTCTTATAACGCTTAAAACCCGCATAACCTAGCATATAAGCCAAATATAAATCATTAACATTTGACTTAGAAATATCCAAACTAGCAGATAAATCTGATAAATACCAACCGACAAAATCAGCACTATCTTTAAAATTATTACGTTTAGCAGAAGAATTGTTACATAACTTTGCCATGTTGCATTAATCGCTTGAGCATACCCATAAGCAGTGGAGCTTGAACTTTTTGCTCTCGCATTAAATTTCGATTCTTGGTGAATCAAAGCTAAAACAACTGAAGGCGCAACATCATAGTCTTTTTGAGATTGCTCAAGCGCACGCTTCCATTTAGGGTGATCCTGCATGATTTGGCATGATTTGGCATGCATTGGCTGATGCATCAACTTGACCCTCAGAACAAGCCACTAGCATTGCTGCTATTGCGACCACCACACTACTATTAAAAAATTTCCACTTCATAATAACCTCATGAAAAAATATCTAAATCTTTAAATGATAGAGGACTATCAATATTTTTATGGCCGATAAAATGCACCAGAAATCTGACGCTTATTTAGAACCTAAATATATCAACAAGATACTCAAAATAATAGACATAAAAAAAGCCCCGACAAGCGGGGCTTTTTTAGATTAATATATTAGGCTAACCTAACAATTAAAACTTGTAAGTCATACCGATGTTACCACCACCTAGGACTTGCAAGTGATGCTCATCAGCTTGTCCAGCTGTACGACCCCAGTTAACGGCATAAAGCTTACCATTCATTTCCCAGTGGTCGCTGATTGAGTAATCCATACCAACATAGCCAGCAAGATCATAGCCAACATGATCATCAGCATCTGTTGTATCACCACCCAAGAATGTACCGTCACCTTTAACACCAGCTGTTAGTGAACCGTTACCAAATTTAGCAATATCAGTGCCAAAGAATGCAGTTACAAAGTAACGTTGAACATCCGTATCAGCTCGTGAAGAATGCTCATTATGCATACTGAAGCCTAAACCACCATGGAAATTACCATAGTCAGCAACAATTGTTGGAACAACACCGCCTGAAACACCTTGACCCGCTGCTTGAGAATCATAACCAACATTTAGACCAACGTGATGCGCGCCAATTGCTTGAGCGGCTTGTGTTGGTTGGCCGTCTTCAGCATAAGCAGCCGTTGAAGCACCAGCACCTGCTAACAAAACACCAGTCATGATTTTAGCGATTTTTTTCATTTCAGTTCACTCCTTTTTTGAGTTTTCATTAATCGTTTTACTTAAATGTAAAACTACTTACGTAACAAGTGTCATTTTATCGATTCTAAATTAGATGTCAAACCTTTCATTCAAAAAAATTGAAAAAAATATGATCATACCCCCATATTTAAAAAAGTTTGAATAAATGTCCGCAGAGTGGCAATGGTTTGCGGATGGGTTGCTTCGTATTCACCAAGCAGTGCTTGAAAGTCTGATTCCTGCATTTGCGCAACGGCCGCTGGCAAGTTTTGATGCGTCTCAATTTTTTGCTGAACGGCTTGGATCAGTTCTGCTGCTTGTTGTTGCTGTTGCTCAGAAAATTGATCTAAATTTGCATGCAATTCATCTAGCAGGCCTTGCAGTTCTTGGGCCTGATCAAATGTCAATGTATCTGATTGACTGATCAGCGTTTGAATTCGCTCAATTGTTGGGTTTTTCGCCATGATTCTCTGTCCTTTTATTATTGATTCAACCTTTTAAATGTGGATTATCAAGCACCTGCCCTTGCTTCAAAGGAGTGTTGCAGCTGCTTGGATAATTGTACATGCCCATTTGCCTGGGCTTGTTGTGCGGGGGTTTGCCCCCAACGATCAACCATCCCTGCATATGCCCCTTTCGCTAACAAATATCCAATGATTTCTTCGGCACCTTCACTTGCCGCGATATGCAGTGCACTTCGCCCATCATAGTCGACAAAGTCAATATCAACGCCACGAGCACACAAACGGATCATTTGCCCTAAATCTTGTCGTCCAGCCGCCTCTAGTAACAAGTATCCTTCGTTACATTGTTGCCCATAACGTGTTTCTGTTAAATAGTTTTTCGTTGTGGCTTTTAAAACACTATCATAATTATGAATAGCATAACGCTCTACTAATGCCTTACAAAAAGCAATTCCGCGTGTCGAGTTGCCATGCTTATCTAAGCGTGGCGACCAGATGCATATTCCCATAACATCAGGAATCACTACATAAATTCCCCCAGCAACCCCACTTTTTGCTGGCAGACCAATCGAAAATGCCCATTCACCGGAATAATCATACATACCACAGGAATACATTAACGATAAACAATTTTTCACTAAATCTGGAGCAAAGACACTTTCTGTGGTCAATGGACAGACCCCGGCATTGGCTAAAGTTGCCGCAGCAACCGCAAAGGCATCAACATTTGTTTCAATCGAACAAGCCTGAAAATAAAGATCTAATGTATTGTATAACGATGTTCCTTTCGGAAAAGCTTTATACTCTCGCATTAAATAGCTTAACGCATAATTACGATCTGCTGTTTCTTTTTCTGAATGATAAACAGCATTATTAAACCCAACATACTGGCGCCCGCTCAATGATTCTAGTTGGCTTTTAACATGTTTAAATCGACTGGCCGAACGTGATCGCCGCTTGATCATTGAACTACACATAATCGCTCCAGCATTAATCATTGGATTATGCGGAACATGCCGATGGTTTAACATTAATTCATTAAAATTATGCCCACTTGGTTCACGACCCACATGTTGATGGACACGTTCTAAGCCATTTTCCTGCAAAGCTAACAAATATAACAATGGCTTAATCATTGATTGAACACAAAACAACTCTTGTGTATCCCCAATTCGAAATTGTTGCCCATCAACGGTACAAACAGAAATCGCTAACTTATCTGGATCAACGGTTTTCAACTCAGGAATATAACTAGCCACCTTGCCATTACGATTTTGTTTCAATTGATGATAACACTGACTAATAAAGGCGGTGAATTCACTAAAATGAGGCACAACTAAGGCATTTTTAAATACACGCAAATAAAAACTTAATTGATCTTCTAACAACTGACTTAATGACGCTAAATCAAGGGGAGCTTGATACTGTTTCAATGCTTGAATTAATCGTCTTGTGCGAGAATTTTTTTCATCATAGCCAGAGGCATAAAACACTTGAATAATATCCTGTGGGTCGACCGTCCCGACTCCTTTTTTATCAAGCGCCTCAAAGCATGGCTTGACCAACGACATGGTCATTGTCTCATTTTGCTGCATTGATTGTTCCCTTATTTAATCATCATTAACATTTTGATTGTTTGAAACAGCCAAAATATGCTTCGTATCCTTGGCTTATTTAAGGATTTGGCCAATCACCTTCATTATTGATTCCATTGCGGTATCATAGCCTTGTTTATCAACCGTTTCAGATCGACCTCGTTGCGCTAAGACGCCACACAAACAAGCCGCTTGCAATCCAAAAGCACTGGCGATTGTAAATAGAGCTGCTGATTCCATTTCAAAATTTAAAACATTCAATTTTTGCCACTGATCAAACGTCCCTTGGAACTCAGGCAAGACATAGCCACTATAATTACCATACCGTTCTTGACCCGGCCAAAAGGTATCAGAAGAAGCCGTAATGCCCACTTTAAGATCAACCCCTAATGCCTCAGCACTATTGACCAATTGACGGTTTAACTCAAAATCTGCAACCGCGGGATAATTCAATGGCGCATAATGCGTTGATGTTCCATCGAGCCGAACCGCCGCACTTGATAAAATAATATCCCCTAAATCAAGCCATGGTTGAATCGCCCCTGTTGTCCCAACGCGAATAAACTGTTTCACGCCAATCATAGCAAACTCTTCTAGTGCAATTGCTAATGAGGGGCAACCGATACCTGTTGAAGCAATCAAAACGGGCCGATTGGCCACATGAGCCAAATAAGTCCGGTATTCACGCACATAAGCAATTTCAACAGCCTGCTGGTCTAAGTATTTAGCCAGCGCTGCCACGCGCCCAGGATCCCCCGTAACAATGGCCACAGTAGCCTTTTCGGTCATTTGCTGACTGAGTCCAATATGATACATACATTGATCCGGGGCAGCATAATGGTTTGCAATATTGACATTATCCATCGGTGGCTCCTTATTTTGATTGGATAAATTCAAGCACCTGGTTGACATGATCTTTGACTTTCACTTTACGCCATTGTCCCACTAACACGCCTTGCTCATCAAGCACAAAAGTACTCCGTTCAAGCCCCATATAATGCTTCCCAAACATGCTTTTTTCTTTGATCACATCAAAATATTGGCAAAGTTTTTCATCCGGGTCAGAAATCAACTCAAATGGCATATCGTATTTTGCTTTAAACTTTTCATGCGAGCTAATAGAATCACGAGAAACCCCAAAAACCACTGTATTAGCAGCGATCAATGTTTCATAGGCCTGTGTAAAGTCTTGACTTTCTTGACGACATCCCGGGGTATTATCTTTAGGATAAAAATATAAGATAATTTTTTTACCTTCATAGTCCCTTGGATTAAATACTTGATCACCTGTCATGGGCAAAGAAAATTCTGAGATTTTTTGACCGATTTTAATAGACATAAGCATTCCTTTTTCAGTAGTATGACAATTATCATCAATTTTAACGCATTTATTGCCATTTAACGATGCCTGATCGACACTTTGACACCTACATGGCGGCTCAAAAACAACAAACCTTCAATGATACTTTACATTTGCAAGGTTTATGTCAGCTTAATGATTTTATTGTATCAGACCAAGCTGATTTTTTATTAAAGCTAACTTTTTCTACTGAACAAAATAAAGTTTTTGCTGATGGGCATCTTTCTGGCAAAATCTGGTTAGAATGCCAACGCTCTTTACAAGCATTTTCGGTGACAATCGATCAAGATCTGCACTTGCGATTTGTCACAGATGATCGTCAAATGGATGCTTATGATACAGGGTATGAACCCTATATTAGTCAAGATGGCTATATTGATTTGTGGGAGATTGTGCAGCAAGAAATTTTATTAAATATTCCTCTCATCCCTAAAATTACGCTAAATGATGATTGTCAAGATACAAAAAATGGGGCATACTATCGAACCGATTGTCAAGAAAAAACGGATCAGAACACCTCAGAGAAACAAACTGAGAACCCTTTTGCCGTTTTACAACAACTGAAAAATAATATAAAGCAAACAGGAGACCAATAACATGGCTGTACAAAAAAACAAAATGAGCCGTTCAAAGCGCGATAAAAGAAGAACACATGATAGCTTAAAAGCAAGTGCTTTAAGCGTTGATCGCACATCAGGCGATGTCCATTTGCGCCACCATGTATCACCAAAAGGGTACTACCGTGGAACTAAAGTCATCACAACAAATCAAGATGATGATTAAAAAGATTCAAAGTTAACACTTAATCGACATAACTATTAGGGCAACTGACGCAAAATGCAACATCAATCCCAAATTTATCGTATTTCAATCGATGCAATGGGGGGAGACCATGGCTTGCCAGTCACGGTGCCCGCTACCGTTGCTGCACTGAAAAAAAATCCGCACTTGCATATCACCCTTGTCGGTGATCAAGCGCAAATTGCCGCGGCCCTAAAAAAAACCAAAGGCAAATACCCCGCTGATCGTCTTGACATTCATCACACAAGTCAAGTTGTTGAAATGGACGAAAGTCCAGCTTTAGCAATGCGCAATAAAAAAGATTCTTCCATGCGCGTTGCGATTAATCTTGTTAAGACGGGTCAAGTCAATGCGTGTGTTAGTGCGGGTAATACCGGCGCATTGATGGCGATTGCTAAATTTGTTTTAAAAACTTTACCTGAGATTGACCGACCTGCGATTGTGTATGCGATCCCTTCTTATGATCGTACAACAAAAACGATGCAGTCTGTGTATCAATTAGACCTTGGCGCGAATGTTAACTGCTCATCTGAACAATTATTTCAATTTGGTTTAATGGGCTCTATTTTAGCAAGTCATATTCAAAATAAAAAAGCCCCTAGAGTTTCGTTACTTAATATTGGTGAAGAAGAAATGAAAGGCCTTGATAATATTCGTCACGCAGCGGAATTACTCAAGAAATGTCAACTGATTAACTATACTGGTTATGTCGAAGGAAATGATATTTTCACTGCTTGCACAGATGTGATTGTGTGTGATGGATTTGTTGGGAATGCAACATTAAAAACAATGGAAGGGACAGCTAAACTAGTCGGAGACATTATGTCTCATAGCTTTAAACGAAACTGGTTTGCAAAACTGACGATGTTAGCTGCTGCCCCAACATTACGCCATATCAAAAAAAGGCTTAACACCGATCAATATAATGGTGCCTCCTTACTTGGTCTGAAAGGCACTGTTGTCAAAAGTCATGGTTCTGCAGGAGCCAATGCTTTTCAAACAGCGATTGAATCGGCTATTGATGAAATTAAACATGATATTCCTAACAAAATTCAAGCAAACATTGAAACCATTCTGCATGCGACTTAATCAACCGTTTTTTATATTTAGGTAACTTCCGCCATGTACGCAAAAATTTTATCGACAGGAGCATATCTGCCTCAAAAGGTTTTAACAAACCAAGCCTTGGCTGAAACTGTTGATACGTCAGATGAATGGATACAACAACGTGTTGGAATTAAACAGCGTCATCAGGCAAATGATGATGAGTCAACAACTTTCATGGCAGAGCAAGCTGCCAAACAGGCGCTCGCTCAAGCCGACCTTGATAAGGTCGATTTAATCATTACAGCCACCGGGACACCTGATTATTTAATGCCATCAACGTCAGTTTTATTGCAGCATGCGCTGAATATGCCACAAACAACCATCGCCTTTGATATTTCTGCTGCATGTGCTGGTTTTGTTCAAGCCATTGATATTGCTAAACAGTATTTAGAAAATGGTTCCATACAAAATGCCCTTGTCATTGGCGCTGAGTCCATGACACAAACGTTGGACTGGCAAGATCGAGCTACTTGTGTTTTATTTGGTGACGGAGCTGGCGCTGTTGTTTTATCTGGCAGCCAAACCCCAGGGATTCTTGCCTCATTGATTCGTTGTGACGGGTCTGGCATGCCCATCTTAAACCTTCCAAATTCACTGCCTAACAAAAAGCCAAACGCTAACTCACCTTTTGGCCATTTATCAATGCAAGGGAATAAAGTTTTTAGAATGGCTGTCGCATCAATGACAAAGCTTGTTGAGGATTTGCTTAAGAAAGCAGACTTAACCAATCAGGATATTAACTGGCTTGTTCCCCATCAAGCTAACTACCGGATTTTAGAAGCCATTGCCAAAAAACTCAAAATGCCAATGGAAAAAGTCATCACAACATTGCAACATCACGGCAACACTTCTGCAGCCTCGGTTCCTTTAGCTCTTGATCATGCTCTGACAACGGGAATGATTGTTCAAGGGGATATATTTTTGTCAGAAGCATTTGGTGCTGGACTCATCTGGGGTGGATTTATTGCAAAAGTTTAAAATTGCATCTTTAAAATAACCATTAAATCACTTACGATAATAATTAAATCATTAATCGGAGTGGACAAACATGCAAAAAACAGCTTTTTTCTTTCCAGGACAAGGTGCACAACAACGAGGAATGCTTCATGATTTTTATCAAGCAGAGCCCATTGTTCAAGAAACATTTCAAATAGCTCAAGCCGCTCTTGGCTATGACCTATGGGATTTGATTCAAAATGATGAACAAAAATTGAATGAAACACAGTTTACACAACCAGCATTACTAGCATCGAGTTATGCCATCTGGCGTGTAATACAACAAAAATATCACTTAACGCCATCAGTATTGGCTGGTCACAGCTTAGGCGAATATAGCGCATTGGTTTGTGCTGAAAGTCTAGAATTTACCGATGCATTAAAACTTGTTGAAAAACGTGGACATTTAATGCAACAAGCTGTTAATGACCGTGACTGTGCTATGAGCGCTATTTTAGGGCTATCAGATGACCAAGTGAAACAATGCTGTCAACAAGCCAGTGATATGGGTATTGTTGAACCAGCTAACTTTAACTCAAAAGGCCAAGTAGTTATTTCGGGAGAAAAAGCCGCCGTTGAAAAAGCCAATCATTTAGCAAAAGAAATGGGCGCTAAGCGAGCACAACTGCTCGCCGTCAGTGTTCCTTCCCACTGCTCTTTAATGCGCAGCGCTGCTGAAGCGTTTCAACAGCATCTAACAAGAACGCCTATTGAAACACCAACCATCCCAATCATTCATAATTATGATGTCATATCACACTCACAACCCGATGCAATTCGTGATGTTTTAGTTAAACAACTATTCAATCCAGTTCAATGGACACAAACAGTGGAACATTGCCATAGCCAAATACATATTGATCGCTTTATTGAATGTGGTCCCAATAAAGTGCTAACAGGACTTGGTAAACGCATTGCAAAAGGGGCGACCCACCTGCCTATGAATCAATATACTGCCCTTGATACAATTGAATCGTAAGTTAACATAAGGTATTGTTGAGTCAACATTAATTAAATAAGAGAGGATAATTTAATGCAAGATAAAACCGTACTTGTCACAGGTGCTAGTCGAGGCATTGGTGCTGCCATTGCTCAACATTTTCAACAGCAAGGCGCTCAAGTCATTGGTACAGCCACTTCAGAAAAAGGCAAAGCCCACCTTGAATCTCAAGGCTTGATTGGTCATGTTTTAGATGTATCAGATACCGAAAGTATTAAACATTTTTTTGAACAATTAAAAGCAGATCAACAAATGCCGGATATTTTAATTAATAATGCTGGCATTACTCGTGATAATTTAATGATGCGAATGGGTGATACAGAATGGTCTGATGTGATTGATGCAAACCTAAGTGGTGTGTTTAAAGTAACACGCCAATGCCTGCGCCATATGATGAAAAAACGCTGGGGACGTATTATTTCTATTGGATCCGTTGTTGGCTCAATGGGCAACCCTGGACAAGCGAATTACTGTGCGGCAAAAGCTGGCGTCATCGGCATGAGTAAATCACTAGCCTATGAAGTGGCTAATCGTAATATCACAGTCAATGTGATCGCCCCAGGGTTTATTGAAACAGATATGACAAACCAATTAACCGAGGACCAAAAAAGCAATATCCTTCAAAATGTTCCCATGCAAGCAATGGGCAAACCCAGTGATATTGCCGAAACAGCAACTTTTTTAGCATCAACAGCAGCCAATTACATTACCGGTCAAACCATTCATGTTAATGGTGGACTTTGGATGCCTTAATGACATCCCTAACAATCCTTTTTAGTAAAATACCTTGCAAATTTGCAAGAATAAACTAAAATAACAAATGAACTTTTGCATTTTGCAAATCAATTTATGAACAAATAAGATAAGGAAAAAAGCTATGAGTGATTTACAAGCAATGAAAGAAAAAGTCAATTCAATTATTGTTGAGCAATTAAATGTTAAAGAAGAAGATATTAAGCCAGAAGCTTCATTTATTGATGATTTAGGCGCTGACTCACTTGATACAGTTGAACTTGTCATGGCACTTGAAGAAGAGTTTGATACAGAAATCCCTGATGAAGAAGCTGAAAAAATCAAAACAGTTCAAGATGTTTATACCTATATTGAAGCAAACGGCTAATTAATTGAATGATCAACTCACTGCTTGCAAAGCAAAAAATCATGCTTGCAAGCCATCTAAATCAATGAACGTTAGGTGATAATATAATGAAACCAGCAAAACGTGTTGTGGTCACTGGCCTTGGGGCAATTACCCCCGTAGGAAATGATGTCAAAACGACCTGGGAAAGTATTCTGTTAGGGAAAAGCGGTATCACAACCTTAGAAGGGTTTGATGTCCCCGGACCAGATATGTCACAATTTAAGTCCCGTATCGGTGGGCGCATTAAAAATTTTGACCCGTTAACCCACTTTTCTAAAAAAGATCTTAAAAAATATGATCCTTTCTTACAATATGGGTTAGTTGCCGCAGAAGAGGCATGGGCCGATGCAAATATCACCGTTACAGAAGACAATGCACGACGTATTGGTGTGGCCATTGGCTCGGGCATCGGTGGAATTACAGCCATTGAACACCAACGCCAAATGATTGACAGCACTGATAGCGTTAAAATGTCCCCTTACTCAATCCCTAAAACCATTATCAATATGATTTCAGGGCATTTTTCGATTCAACATAATCTACGTGGCCCTAATACATCAGTAGTAACAGCCTGTACTACTGGGACACATAATATTGGCATGGCCGCACGCATGATTGCTTATGGTGAGGCTGATGCCATGGTTGCAGGTGGTGCTGACAAGGCGACGACGGCAATTGGCTTAGGTGGTTTTGCCGCTGCTCGTGCTTTGTCTGAACGTAATGATGATCCAGCAGGTGCTTCTCGCCCTTGGGATAAAGATCGAGATGGATTTGTTTTATCTGATGGGGCAGGTGTGATTGTATTAGAATCTTATGATCATGCGGTTGCACGGGGCGCTCACATTTATGCAGAATTAGTTGGATTCGGCATGAATGCAGATGCTCACCACATGACCCTTCCTAGCGGACAAGGGGCAGTGGAATGCATGCAATTAGCAACTGAAGATGCTGGCATTGACCCAAGTCAAATTAATTATATTAACGCCCATGGGACATCAACAGGTGCCGGTGACGTCAAAGAAAGTCAAGCGGTTGAACAGCTAATGGGAGCATCTGCAAAAAATGTTGTCATGAGCTCAACAAAGTCAATGACCGGGCATACTCTTGGTGCTGCTGGCGCAATTGAGGCAATTTTCACAATTCTAGCCATTGAAGATCAGGTCGCACCACCAACAATTAATCTTGATAACCCTGATGAAGGTTGCAACTTAGACTATGCAGCCCATGAATCAAAAACCCTCAACATTGAATATGCCTTATCTAATTCTTTTGGTTTTGGCGGAACGAATGGCTCTTTAATATTCAAAAAACTTAGCTAAATGACATATCAGTCCTTATTAAGGACAGTCTGCAGCAAAAATATTGCGTTTATCGTTGATTTAATTTTACGATAAATGCTACTGTCATTTTTGGTTATCATTCTATGTTAGCAACACTGATATTACTCATTGGTTTATTTGTCCTGATACTTTTAAAAATTAAAGCAATCTCATTTAATTTTCGTTGCTTATTTGCACTATTATTGAGCCTCTTGGCCGGCATGCTTATTGCGAATATCAATTTTTCTGACTTTTTTGTTCAACTAGCTACCCTGATTGGAAATGGCTATATTGAATTATTAAAAATGTTGATCGTTCCATTAGTTTTTGTCGCAATTGTTCATGCGATTATTCATTTACGTCATTATACCCAGGGAAAGATTTTTCAGCTTGTGATTATTGTCGTGGTAACCTTACTGCTTTTAACCGGTATTAGTGCCATTATTGGTGGAGCTATCGGACAAGTGTTTCATCTAGGAAGCCAGATGACATTACCGGACAGCGTTCAACCACAACACACCCCTACTCCGCTTGTTGAAACCTTGCTTGGTATGCTACCGGATAATGTCATTGCTACAACAGCTGATAATAATATTATCGCGTTAGTGATTTTTGCATCGATTCTCGGCATTAGCACACTCACCGCTTACCAAAAGATGCCGAATGAAACAGCCATTTTGATACAATTGATTGATGCTTTATTCATCATTGTCAAACAAATGGCACAATTTATTATTGCCTTAACCCCTTACGGCGTATTTGCGCTACTGACCTTAACTATTAGTCAACATGGACCGCATTTAATCTCTGATTTAGGATCTTTTGCTTTAGCTATGTATTGTGCAATGATGCTGGTTTTAGGACTACATACTTTCATTATTATCTTAATTGGTTATAACCCTTTTCACTATTATCGCCAAGCAGGGCAAGCATTATTAGTCGCTTTTTCAACACGATCAAGTTTTGGAACCTTACCCGTGACGATGGAAACACTACAAAAACGGTTAGGTGCCTCGGAAAGCGTTTCGAATTTTGCCCCTTCCATTGGTGCAACAATTGGCATGAATGCTTGTGCAGGTATTTATCCTGCCATTCTTGTTGTCATGACGCTTCATATGATGGGCCAACCTGTCACAATGGAGACATTATTGATGGTTGGATTTATCAATATGTTAGCCTCACTGGGCATTTCTGGCATTCCAGGAACGGCTTTTGTTGCTGCGGGTGTCACTTTATCGACATTAGGACTCCCGTTTGGCGCTATTACATTGGTTCAAGCGATTGACCCAATTATTGATATGGGACGAACAGCGACCAATATTAATGGTGTTATGACTGCTGCTTTATTTGCTGATCGCTTCAATCGCAGAAAATTTGATAACAAAGGCATTGCAAACCAATCATGAAGACGGTACAACAGATAAATCATCATCAAGGCGATGTTTTGAATGATGCAAAATGACCTGTTGATAAATCACATTATTAAACAATACTTTTTGAATATATTGTCGTGTTTCTTGGTAAGGAATCCCCATCATCCAACGTGGCGCTGACATAGCATAAGGTGGAAGCCATTTTTTGACATTGCCTTGCCCTGCATTATAAGCAGCTAAGCCAAGTACAATATGATCATCAAATAATTGATTTAAAAAATGCAAATTTGCCGCACCAATCATGATGTTAGTTGTCGGATCTGTTAGCGAAGTATCATCATAATCAATTTTATATCGTTTAGCGATAAATGCCGCGGTTGCAGGCATTAATTGCATTAGCCCTCCGGCCTGAACACCAGAGCGAACCGCTGGTCGATAAGCTGATTCTTGACGCATTAATGACCAAATTAAACTTGGCTGTAAATCATACTGCTTAGCAGCTTTTTTTACGGTTTCAGCATAGGCTTGTGGATATAGTCCTTGATAATCATTATTAAATTGTGCATTTGCATAAGCCACGACTGACAATTGATAAAAACTTTGTTGTCCAGCTAAATTTGCAGCCGCAAGTTGCTCAATACGCGATGACTGGTTTAGCCAATTTAACCATACATGGTAAGCCCCAGCATAATTACCTACTTGATATAAAGCTGCCGCTTCATTCACCCGTTGCTTTAATGCAATCAATCGCTGCTGACCTTTAATAGCTGTTGACTGCTGACTCATTAGCGCATAAGGCCAATGCAATTGGTCAGCTGCTAAAAATCCAAAAAAACTGGCCTGATCAGCTAATTTCTGATAAATGTTAATTCCCTGGTCATAGCGACCTAATTGCTGAAAACTTCGAGCTTCCCAGTATTGCCACATCGGCTGTGCTTTCATAGCATCGGGGGCTTTAGCATATAAGTCTAAGTAGGTTTGATAATGCGCATAATAAATCGCTAAACGCAATTGCCACGCCCATGATAAAGAATTTTGATAGCGAGGTTGAACTTTTTTAAACCATTCTATAGCCTGTAAATCTAATTTCCGTGCATAAGTTATTGCAATCGCTCGATTAATCCTTTGCTTTAAACTAGTAGAAACTAAATCGGTATGGTCCACTAAAATGGTTTTCCAAAATGGAGCAAAAACATCAATGTCATGCCCCATTAAATAACCGGTTAAAGCAATCAATAATGTATCAAAATGTTGTGATGATTGGTATTGCTTAATCCAAGGAATCAAGTATTGATCGGGTTGATGCAATGCATTAGCCAAATGTTCATAAAAGGCTTGCATATCAGTACCCTTAGCCATTGTTGCCGCAGCATCAAATTGACCAGCTTTTGCTAGTACAAGCGCCCGTTGTATTTGATGTTTCGCATTATTCAATGGGCTTGATAGCCAAGCTTGCTTAACAGCACCATCACAAGCCTCTGGCAAGTGTGCATTGGATGTCCATAGTGATGTGAATTGATTCAATGCTTGCTGTTGCTGACCTGTTTGATAAAGTGCTTCAGCTTGCCAGCAAGCACCTTTTTGATCAAATAGCCCTGGTTGATAATAGTGTAGCAATGGATCCCATTGTTGATGGTCCCCATAATATAAAACAAGCTGTTTTTGAATAAAATTTTTCCAATAATCAAGATCTTGCTGGTCAATTAATGCATCAAGCTGGCGCTTAGAAAGTGCATCAGGATGCTCTGTCGCAATTTTAATTCTTAAATAATTACTAATCGGGGTATCATCTAATTGTGATTGTAAATCTTGATACGTTTTCTGATCATGATCTTCAAAAGCTTGCACAGCTTGATGGAAGGTCGCTGTTTGTTTTTCAGTTAAACCAATGCTATGGGCTAGCCCCATGACACCAGTTAAGCTAATAGTTAAGCCAAGTAACTTATATTGCCGCAATCAGGTCACCTTTTTTTCACGACTAGAATATAATTAGCATCATAATTGAAAAACTGCTACACGACTAGATGGACAGATTGAATATTAGAAAATGACAGAAAAATTCAGTATTTAATACACATTAAAAAGCTATTAACTATCATTCAAAGTCATTAATGAAGCATTTCCACCTGCGGCCGTTGTATCAGTACTCACAACTTTTTCCGTGGTTAAACGATGCAAATAAAATGGCCCACCGGCTTTCGGCCCTGTTCCAGATAACCCATGACCACCAAATGGTTGAGAACCAACGATGGCACCGACAATATCCCGGTTAACATACACATTACCAACACGGATATTGTCTTGGAAAAAGGCAATTGTTGACTCAATACGACTATGAACACCAAATGTTAAACCATAACCCGCTTGATTAATTGAGTCAGCCACTTTTTGCATATCAGATGCTTGATAGCGTACGATATGTAAAATTGGGCCAAAAAACTCTTGTTCTAAATCATTGATATCATTAATTTCAAACACACTAGGCAAGACAAAATGTCCGGCTTTAACTTCTTCTGTTGCTGGGGCTTGACATAACAAACGTCCCTGCTTGGTTAATTCATCAATATGGGCTTGTAATGCTTCACGAGCCTGGCCATCAATAACAGGGCCGACATCTGTTTCAATATTAGCAGGATCGCCAACACGCTGCTTTTCAATCGCACCTTTTAGCATTTCAATTACATCATCGGCAATATCATCTTGCAAATAAAGCACTCGTAAGGCTGAACAACGTTGACCCGCACTATTAAAAGCGGAGTTGACGACGTCCGCGACAACTTGTTCTGGCAGCGCTGAAGAATCAACAACCATTGCATTTTGCCCACCTGTTTCAGCAATAAACGGCACAATAGGCCCTGGCTTTTGTGATAACGTTTGATTAATTAATTTCGCTACAGGCAGTGACCCAGTGAAAATAACACCAGCAGTTTGAGAATGATTGACTAATGCAGCACCAATGGTTTCACCTGACCCTGGCACAAAATGCACTGCTTCTTTAGGAATACCTGCCTGATGCATCAATTTAACCGCTTCTTGAGCAATTAAACTCGTTTGCTCTGCTGGTTTTGCCACGACAGTATTACCCGCGGCAAGTGCTGCACTAACTTCGCCTGTGAAAATGGCTAAAGGAAAGTTCCATGGGCTAATACAAACCATCGCACCACGACCATGCAAATACCACTGATTGGTTTCGCCTGTTGGCCCTGGCAAATCCGTCGGTTTAACAAAGTACTCACGGACTTGGGCTGAATAATACCGGCAAAAATCAACTGCTTCTCGAACTTCTGCTACGGCATTTTCAAGCGTTTTCCCTGCTTCTTGAATTGCAATCGCCATTAAACGTGGCGCTTCAGATTCTAATAAATCAGCAAACTTTTCAATCAATGCCGCTCTTTTTTCCCCAGGCGTATGCTCCCATGTCTCAAAGTAAGCCGCTGCTTGATCCATGGCTTGATTCGCTGTGTCAGTATCACTTTGGGTTAATTGACCTAATACAGCGCCTGTAGCGGGATTATAAAAGGTACCACTGGTTAAGTTGTTTGTAATTGTTTGACCCGAAACAATGGGTGCAACTTGGTAATCTTGCTGAACATAAGGTGTCATTGCTTCTGCAAGCTGCTCTAAAGTAAGACTATCGTTTAGGTTAAATCCTTTTGAATTCACGCGTTTTTCTCCAAATAGCTTAGATGGTGGTACAATTTGTGGATGTGGCATTGCTTCATATGATTTTGCCTGGGCCACTGGATCTTCAACTAATTTTTCTATGGGTGTTTGCACATCAACAATTCGATTGACAAACGAAGAATTTGCCCCATTTTCTAGTAAACGTCGCACCAGATACGGCAATAAATGTTTATACCCACCCACAGGTGCATAAATACGACATGGAATATTCCAATTATCCTGCCCTACTACATGATCATACAAAGCATCCCCCATCCCATGCAAACATTGAAACTCAAATGTTTGATCCGGTTTAGCTAAAGTTAAAATCATAGAAACCGTGTAGGCATTATGTGTAGCAAATTGTGGATAAATACTGGCAGTATTCGCTAAGATTTTTTTCGCACAGGCTTGGTAAGAAACATCTGTATAGCATTTGCGTGTATAGACAGGAAAACCATCAATTCCCATGGTTTGAGCTTGTTTGATTTCAGCATCCCAATAGGCACCTTTGACTAAACGAACCATAAAACGATGATCCGTTTTTTTTGATAATTCAATGATATAATCAAGCACATAAGGTGCCCGCTTTTGATAAGCCTGAACAACAAAACCAATGCCTTGAAACCCATTGAGTGATGGCTCATGGGCTAGCTTTGATAATAACGCTAAAGACATCTCTAATCGCTCAGATTCTTCAGCATCAATATTAATCCCCACATTCAATGATGCCGCTAATTCAACTAACTTTAACAGCCGTGGATATAAAATAGACGCTACATCTGCGAATTTTGCCAACTCATAACGTGGGTATAAAGCTGATAATTTAATTGAAATACCTGGGTTTTGATAAACAGGCACTTGGCTTGAGGCGACTTTACCCATTGATTCAATCGCCTGATAATAAGACTGATAGTATGCTTTTGCATCTTTTTCAGTCATTGCTGCTTCACCTAGCATATCATAAGAATATAAATAACCTTGACGCTCTTTTTGTCGTGCTCGTTTTAAGGCCTTATCAATCGTTTGCCCCATAACATACTGCTTTCCAAGGATATGCATTGCATACAAAACTGAACGTCGAATAACAAAACGAGACCGTTTATTTAAAAATCCTGTTAATGCTTGACTTAGCTTATTTTGCCCTTGATTTGGATCAAGGACTTTACCGGTTAACATTAAAGCCCAAGTTGCTGCATTCACAAACATATGATCAGCATCACCTAAATGCGTATGCCAATTCGCGCTTGTTAACTTATCTCGGATTAAACGATCCGCTGTTTCTTTATCTGGTACACGCAATAATGCTTCAGCTAAACACATCAAAACAATGCCTTCTTCACTGGATAAATCATATTTATTCATGAAAGCATCAAGACCACCTTTCGATAAGCTAGCATCACGAACTTTTTTAACCAGCTGCATTGCCCTTTGTTGTGACTTATCAACCTGTTCTGGTTGCATTTGCGCTTCTTGAATTCTGTCTTCAACGGCTTGTTTTTCATCTTGAATCCAATAGGTGGCAATATGCTTAAGACTTTGCGTGAATGCCATTGCATTTTGAGAAGATAAAATCATAATTTAAACTCGCTTTTGGCTGGCTTTTTTTTGATTACACTGTACGATATCTTGAATAATTGTCTCAAATGGTGACTCAGGCGGTTCTGACTGTAATAACCAATGAAACAGCTGGGTATCTTCTTGTTGTAGTAAGTGAATGAATTGTTGTTGTTTTTCTGCTGTTAATTGCAAAAAATGATGCTGCACATAATACGCAAGCATTAAATCTAGCTCAAGCATGCCTCTTTTAGTTGCCCACAATAAACGACGATAAGCCGGATCATTCGTGAATCGAATCGCTTGAAACATAAATGCCTCTCTATATAGTTAAGGTTGAGAATATGAAAGTTTGTTTTGTAATATTTTTAAATAAAGCTCAACAACTTAATCAATAAGTGTGTGAGCAATCATCAAAGAGGTGACAGATACCGATGCTTACATATGATCAACGATTGCTTGACCAAACTGACTGGTTGACAACAAGGTTGCTCCATCCATGTCACGTTCAAAATCATAAGTAACAGTTTTAGCTGAAATCGCCCCTTCCATACCTTTAATAACAAGATCAGCAGCTTGTGTCCAACCTAAATGGCGTAGCATCATTTCAGCAGATAAGATTAGTGATCCTGGATTTGCCTTATTCGCACCCGCATATTTCGGAGCTGTACCATGCGTTGCTTCGAAAATAGCAACACCATCACCGATATTGGCACCTGGAGCAATACCAATTCCACCAACTTGAGCCGCTAAGGCATCTGAAATATAATCACCATTTAAGTTCATAGTTGCAATAACTTCATAATCTTCTGGACGCAACAAGATTTGTTGCAAGAAGGCATCAGCAATTCCATCTTTGACAGTAATCATTTTCCCTGTTTTAGGATTTTTCAATTGGCACCATGGACCACCATCTAGCAATTCAGCCCCAAACTCTTTTTGTGCCACTTCATAACCCCAAGCTTTAAAGGCGCCTTCTGTAAATTTCATAATATTGCCTTTATGAACCAGCGTAACTGAATCCCTGTCATTATCAATCGCATATTCAATCGCTGCACGAACTAATCGTTGTGTGCCTTCTTTTGAAACAGGTTTAATACCGATACCACAGTCATGAGGGAACCGAATATTATCAACATCCATTCGGTTTCTTAAAAAGCCAATGACTTCATCGGCTTCTTTTGAACCAGCTTCCCATTCAATCCCGGCATAAATATCTTCTGAGTTTTCCCGAAAAATGACCATATCTGTTTTTTCAGGGTGTTTTAATGGGCTTGGTGTCCCAGCAAAATAACGTACAGGACGTAAACATGTATATAAATCTAATTTCTGTCTTAAAGCCACGTTCAATGACCGAAAACCACCCCCCACAGGTGTTGTTAAAGGACCTTTGATCGATACAACATACTCTTTAGCTGCATCCAATGTTTCTGCTGGCAAGCCAGAACTTTCTCCGTAGACATTGGCTGCTTTTTCTCCAGCATAGACTTCCATCCATTCAATTTTACGTTCACCTTCGTAAGCTTTTTCAACGGCATGATCAATTACATGTTTCATCGCAGGGGTGACATCTGTCCCGATCCCATCCCCTTCAATAAAAGGGATTACAGGGTTATTAGGTACCTGAAGTTTACCGTGATCATCGACTGTGATTTTTTGACCTTTTGTAGGCACTTGAATTTTTTGGTATTGCATAATATATCCTCTTGTCAATAGCTGTTTTATCAAAACGAACAAAGACATTTTAGCATAAATTTAATTTTGAAAGAAACCTTTTACAGACCAACCCTTGATCCTGATAAAACACATTGCATTAAAGCAATTTTTTCAGTATAATTGCGTTCATTAATTGATGCGTACTTAATTCTATTCAACTCTATTGATCTATATTGTAACGTCATCATATTCATTAAATAAATCAACTCAATGTTTTGATTCAAATGACTAAAAGGAATTCATTATGAGCAATCAGATTGATACAAATCAGATTCAAGACCCTATTTTAAAAGCATTACTTGAACAATCTAAAGCAACCAGTAATGATTTACTCAATAGCATGTCCCAAGAATGGGATGTCATTTTAAATGAAACAGACTTAGAAATAAAAGTTCGAAAATTACATGCAGCACTGATCAAAGAGCAAACACGGCGTGAGACGGCTGAAAAACTTGCTCAAGAAGCAAAAATGTACACAGATATTGTTCAAGAACAAACAAGTCAGCGTGTATCTGAATTACGTAATGATTATGAAAGTCGTATTGATTTTTTAAATAAAGAAATTAATCGCTTAAAAGATGAAGCCGAGCAGGATTTAAACTACTACCGGAATCAACTGGAAAAAGCGAATCAACATATTGCCAAACACCAAACCGAATCAATGTAACAACCTTTTTACGGATTTGAATTACATTAAATTCAAATAATATGCTAACGATTTTAATTGTTTTCGTTTGGTTTCTGCTAGATCAGGCTGGTTTAAATACTTTTCAATGTTCTGTTTAACCTCTGCAACGGATAGACGCGGATTACCTCGATAATCAATCGGACGTAACCCTGACTCATCTAGCGTGGTGATTTGATATAAATAAGCTTCAAATACCCGCCAATAGGCCATGGGTAATTGTTCAGGAGCCATTCTCCCCATAATGCGAATTGCCCGCTGCTTGACATTTCCCGTCATTTGGTCAATTAAAGCTATTTTCTGATCTACTGTCTTAGCTTGGTGAAATTGATAACACTGGCCCATCGTCGCCGCATCTAAAAAGCCTTCTTGGTATAAACTCGCATCTGGATCCACGGTTGCTGGATCAATCGATTCATGTAACTGTTCTGTTACTAATTGTGACAACTTGGATAACCACTCAGGGCGGCTTGCCAAAAATTGTTGATTTTTTGTAACCAATTCTTTTTGTTCCGCATTAAACTGTTGAAAAAAACGCGATTTAGCCGGCAAAATAAAGGGCAAATCCCCCCAACGTTTTTTAATCACCCATACTGCTTGGCTCCATGCATCAAAATCATCATATGAATAAAAATCCAAGGTATCTAGTCGTAAAAAACACCATTGATTTCGATAATATTGATGCCCCCCTAAACTAACGAAATAGCTCATAAACCCCGCAGTGGCTCCAAAAATCCCATCAATACCAATAACTTGTTGCCATTGACTTGACATATCAGGCAGGCATGGGCCCCATTGGCTTGCTTTTTTCTGATCACTGGTCTTATGAAATAATGTATGACAAAACTGCCAAATTGCTGAGTCATGCTGCTTTAATTGACGTGCTAATGCCACCGTAACGGCTACGTCCGTTAATGCATCATGTGCTTGGCCTTGTATATATAATTGATTTTCATTATTTAAATTTTCTAATTTTAAGCTCACCTTTCCTTGCTGTTCTGGCCATTGTAATACCGCTGGAGCAAACTGATAATACAAAGCAACCATGGGATATAAATCCATTCGAAAGCACCCTGATTGAAATTGGTGCAAATAAGGGGGTAATAAATTACGAAAAAAGCCAAACCTTAAAAACTGATCATCAAACCGCATTGAATTATAGCCAATATTGATAGTATTCGGTTGTGTCATTAATTGGTGAATGGTTTGTAAAGCCTGATACTCAAAGTGACCTTCTTTTTGTAGTTTTTCAATTGGGATTTGATGCGTCATCATGGCTTCAGGTGTTGGCACAGTATCGGGGTTTAAACGAACAAATAATTCATGACGCTCAAGCTCATTTAACTGCGCATCTGTTCGAATGGCCGCAAACTGAACAATCTGGTCAAAAGCCTCATGTGTTCCTGTTGTTTCAACATCATAAAAAAGGTATGTTTGTTCTTGCATTGCAAGTTTTCTGTTAAAATATTTGTACTAAAAAGTAAGCCTATCACCACTAGGCATCAAAATGCAATCAACAAGTTACTGGATCAAACCTGAACTTTACTAATAGATTACCAATTTACTCAAAGTAGGATGGTTTTTAAAGGAGACATCATTTTTATGACACAAACAATTTTAGAAAAGCTAAAAGATGGGAGCTATACTTTACGTAAATCAGAACAAAAAGTTGCTAATTGGATTGCAGAAAATCCCAATCAAGCAGTCATTCTTAACATTACGACTTTAGCCAAATATTCTGAAGTCAGTGAGCCAACCATTGTCCGGTTTTGTCGTGCCATTGGATTTAAAGGATTTCAAGAGTTTAAAGTTCGATTTGCTGAAGATTTAGCCTATGGAAAAGCTAATAAAGTCGATGCCATTACTGAACACGACTCCTTAGATGAACTGAAAGTAAAAGTAGCTCAATACGCTCGTTCAGCTTTATCGCATATTGAAGGAGAAATTAAAACAGATGAATTAGAAAAAGCAGTTTCTATGATTTCTAAGGCTAAAAAAGTCGTTATTTGTGGCTTTGGTGCTTCAAATTGTACTGCGTTTGATCTTTATCATAAAATGTCACGCATGACCGACAAAGCAGAGTATCATCCAGACATGCATATGTCGATGACGGCTGTCGGATCACTGGTGGCGAATGATGTGATCATTCCGATTTCTAACTCTGGCAAATCTGAAGCATTGGTAACAATGTGTAAGACTGCTAGGAGCAATGGGGTGAATGTTATTTCTATCACACACCCTGGATCATCCGTTGATCAATATGCCACAGCACGGCTTAATATCCCTCAACAAAAAGATACAGGGCTTTTCTTTCCAATGTCTTTTCGATTGAAACAATTAACCGTAGCTGACTTTTTGGTTTATGGCTATGCTAAAGCAAATGCTGAATCAGCTCAATTGAGGTTACAACAAAGCAAGGTCGCTCTAAAAGGGTTAAAGCAATCATATAGCATTATTTAATAAGTCATATGACAAAGTCTCAATTTAGAATGATTAGATATTGCACAACTTTTTTGATCCCGCTAGAATATGGTTATTAATTAGAATAAGGATAAATTTTGATGAATCAACATCACCCCTATGACGTTTTAGTGATTGGCGGCGGCCATGCTGGGACTGAGGCAGCAGCGGCTGCAGCACGCATGGGTGCAAATACACTGTTGTTGACGCACAATATCGATACCATTGGACAAATGTCTTGTAATCCAGCAATTGGTGGTATTGGCAAAGGCCACTTAGTCAAAGAAATTGATGCCTTAGGCGGGCTAATGGCACAAGCTATTGATCAATCAGGTATCCAATTTCGCACCCTTAATGCGCGTAAAGGGCCTGCTGTCCAAGCAACAAGAGTTCAAGCAGATCGAGCACTTTATAAAAGCGCGATCCGTTATCAATTGGAAAACCAGCCCAATTTATCTATTTTTCAGCAAGGCGTTGATGATTTAATCATTGACAATAACCAGGTCCGTGGGGCAATTACCCAAATGGGGCTAACCTTTTATGCCAAAACGGTTATTCTAACAGTGGGCACTTTTTTAGGCGGAATGATCCATATTGGTGATAAACAATATGGTGGCGGACGGTCTGGGGATGCTCCAGCAAATGCGCTTGCTAAAAGACTTCGGGCTTTACCATTTCAAGTCGATCGTCTTAAAACAGGTACTCCACCACGTATTGATGCGACAAGTATTGATACCTCACAACTAGAAAGCCAACCCAGCATCCCAGAAACTCCAAATTTTTCTTTTTTCACAACAACCAATCTACGTCCTAAACAGGTCGATTGCTATATTGCTTATACCAATGAAAAAACGCATGATTTAATCAAACAAAATATTCAACACTCATCTATTTATAGTGGGAATATTGAAGGTGTTGGACCTCGTTATTGCCCTTCAATTGAAGATAAAGTCATGCGATTTGCTGATAAAGACCGTCATCAAATTTTCATAGAGCCAGAAGGCTTATATAATCAAGAGCTTTACCCAAATGGCTTATCAACAAGCCTTCCCTTTGAAACACAAGTGGCCATGATTCGTACAATCCCTGGTTTTGAAAAAGCCCATATTACACGACCTGGCTATGCCATTGAGTATGATTTTTTCGATCCCCGCTGTTTACATGGAACCTTAGAAACAAAGCCAGTAAAAAATCTATTCTTTGCTGGCCAAATTAATGGAACGACTGGGTATGAAGAAGCGGGTGCTCAAGGGATTGTCGCTGGAATTAATGCAGCTTGCACTGCTTTTGAAAAACCATGTTGGAGCCCAAAAAGAAGTGAATCTTACATTGGCGTTTTGATTGATGATTTGATCACACAAGGCACACAAGAGCCCTATCGTATGTTTACATCTCGAGCAGAACATCGTTTAATTTTACGCCAAGATAATGCAGATGCACGCCTATGCCCAAAAGCAATCGAATTAGGCTTGTTATCGCGTGAACAAATCAATAGCTTCGGTGAAAAAATAGCAAAAATTGAAACAATTGTTCAGCATTTAAAGAAAACGTGGGTCGCTCCAAGCGCTCATAATTATCAGTATATTGCCCCATTTTTACCACAACCCTTATCACGGGAAACCTCCTTATTTGATTTGTTAAAAAGAAAAGTAGTTTCATTAGCGCAATTGCAAGAAATCCAAGCATTGACGATTCCTCAAACCAATGATCCGGCTATCTTACAACAAATTGAAATTCAGGCACAATATGAAGGGTATATTAAACGGCAATATAAAGACATTGAAAAAAACCAATCAATGGAATCGCGACATTTGCCTGCTGATTTGGACTTTGATGCCATTTCAGGACTGTCCAATGAAGTCAAACAAAAATTAAAGTCTTACCGCCCTAATACAATTGGTCAAGCATCACGTATTCCAGGTGTTACCCCGGCGGCGATTTCATTATTACTAATTTACATGAAAAAAATAGGCTTTTTAAGTGCTTCGACAAATGTGAAACGAGAATCAAACAATTGGGTTAAATGATGAATAAAAACACATCAACAAATCAATCAACATGGATTTTACTTTTAAAACTTATTTGCGCTTCAACAGGCCTGATCTTTTTATGGCATTTCCCTGCGACTGCTTACCACTATGGCGGCATTACATTTATCATCGCTTATATGATTTGTTTAATTATGATTAGCATGCCTTTACTCGTGAGTGAGCTAGGCATCGGTTTTTTAGGACGGCATCATAAAAAATCCATTGAAACACCTTCCGATCATATTGCTCATGTTGCAAAAAGTCGGCAATTCCAATGGCTTAGTCCTTTGTCATTTATCGCAGCTTTGATTATGTTATGCTTTTGCTTGGTATTGATGTCATGGGCAACTAATTACGGAGTCAATAGCTATATTGAGGCTAAAGTAGGCGCTATTGACTTAATGCACACACATGGAATGCTTTTAAGTAGTCACTTTGATTATAATTATACGCAAACATTATTAGGCATTCTACTTGCCGCCTTATTTTTATTTCTCTTATCAAATAAAAAAGATCAGACACATTACCGTTTACATAATATTTTAGCATTTGCTAGTTTAGTCATATTTTTTGTCACAGTTGTTGCATTAATTTGGATCTACCAATTTCCGGCACATCAATGGCTTGATTTTTTTCACATCCACTGGGAAAACTTTGGGCATTATGCGATGTGGTATCATGCTACTATTTTTGCACTCCTTTCTTTGCTTATTGGATTTGGTTGCTTATTTCACCAAGGGAAAAAACTCCAAAATTTCGATACACCTCGATTAATTTTTTGGCTGGTGATTGGAAATGCTTTCACTGCAATGGTTATGTCTTTATTTGTTTTACCCGTCTTTTCAACTGTTGCTACTAAAACTGGCCTTCCTTTAGCAACGCTTGCCGATGCTTATCGTGACAATTTTGCATTAATTGCTTTACCTAAAGCAATGCTATTTTTGACTAGCTCATCAAGCTTTTTACCTGTTTTATTTTATATCACACTATTTTTATTCACTGCCACAGCAGCACTTTTTATGATTGAAACATTGGTCAAAAGCTTAAAACAATATTTTCCACGATCATTTATTCGGATGGGCCAAGTTGCAACAGTTTTAGGATTATGTTTTATTCTTTTAATATTTTATGGTCAATGGGTCGGTTATCAACAAATTTTTGCATTAGACTTCTTTGTGATTCATTTTGTTATTTTATTCGTTAGTTTGGTTGAAGTATTCCTAATTGGCTGGGTTTATGATGCCCAAAATTTAAGTTATAAACTGAAAAAATATAGCCATCGTGGACTGCCAATCTTTTTTAATTTCTGCCTTCGATTTATTGTCCCTGTTGCCTTGCTTTTATTTTTGCTATTCCCCTTTACTGTCACATTAACAAAGGGATCATTTATCGTTGTAATGATTGTTTTTGTGATATTAACCACTTTTCTTGGCATTGGGCTCCATAAACGTTTTTACCAGTAACACACCTGATTAATACAGCCTTTTATGTTATGATACTTCTATGTTTATTGGGAATGAAATAAGTTGATGATATGGAAAATCAAACAACGATTCTAACAGGAGTCACACCATCTGGCACACCTCACCTTGGAAACTATATTGGTGCTATTCGTCCAGCAATTGAACGAACAAATCAGGCAGAAAACCCGTCATTTTTATTTGTTGCAGACAACCATTCACTCATTAAATTATGGTCTGCTGATAAACGCCGCCAGTTTACCCATGAAGTAGCAGCAACATGGCTTGCTTTAGGATTAAATCCTCAAAAAACTGCATTTTATCGTCAAAGTGATGTGCCAGAAATTTTTGAACTATGTTGGATTTTAAATACTGTTACAAGCAAAGGACTTTTAAATCGAGCCCATGCCTACAAAGCAGCTGTTCAAGCCAATGAAGAAGCCGGCAACAATGACTTAGATGCCGGTGTCACCATGGGGCTTTTCAATTATCCAGTTTTAATGGCCGCTGATATCTTACTCTTTCATGCCACACATGTTCCAGTGGGCAAAGATCAAATTCAACATGTTGAAATTGCACGAGATATTGCCAATCGTTTTAACCATATTTACAAAACCAACACATTAACACCACCAGAAGCCTTAGTTCAACAACAAGCAGAAACAATACCAGGGCTTGATGGACGTAAAATGTCAAAAAGCTATAATAACACTATCTTGCTGTTTGATTCAGAAAAAAAATTGCGCAAACAGATTATGAAAATTGTCACAAATTCATTACCCCCTGAAGCACCTAAAGATGAAACAAGCTGTCCTATTTTTCAATTATATCGCCAGTTTGCAACTGATTCAGAAATCCAAGACTTACAAAATCAATATCATCAAGGAATTGGCTGGGGACAAGCCAAGCAAATACTATTTGAAAAAATTAATGCGCATTTAGCCGCTGCTCGTGAATATTATCAAACTTTAATGAACAACCCAGAAGAAATTGAGCATTATTTACAACAAGGTGCAGCGAAAGCAAGAACGGTTGCAAAAGACACTTTATATCATGTTAA
>CAZAJS010000002.1:0-39528 GCA_964485635.1 uncultured Francisellaceae bacterium | reverse complement strand
ACTATTTTTGAACATATAATCTATACATTCAACATTACGGGTATCCCACTGACTGATATCACCATTAAATCGACTTCTTCTAAACATATTAGTCATGTCAATAACACTACCTGTATTCCACTTTGAAATATCTCCGTTAAAATGAGAGTAACTAAACATATAGGTCATACTTACAACGCCTGACACATCCCACTGACTGATGTCACCGTTAAACTTAGAGTGTGAAAACATTCCGTCCATACTCCTGACGTTACTGACATCCCACTGACTAATGTCCCCATTGAATTTACTTTTTTCAAACATGCCAGCCATACGTCTAACACTACTTACATCCCATTGACTGATGTCACCGTTAAAGTTGGAGTTTTGAAACATATAATCCATACCTATAACACTACTTACATTCCACATAGATATATCTCCATCAAATTGAGAGTAATTAAACATCCAATCCATATCAGTAACATTACTTACGTTCCACTGACTAATGTCCTTATCAAATTTAGATGAGCTAAACATGTAAGCCGTATCTTTAACATTACTCACGTCCCACCTTGAGATATCCCCGTTGAAGCCACTACCTTCAAACGTGTAAGCCATATCAGTAACACCACTGACGTCCCACCCTGAGATATCCCCGTTGAAGTTGGAATTTTGAAATAGTTTTTCCATATCAGTAACTTCACTGACATCAATATGGTTTAGGTCGGCTTCATTGCCATACTTTTCAATCTCTTGCTCTACAATTTCATGAATTGTACTATCCGTTGCTTTAATTGTTTCTCTCATTTTATTTCTCCTCTTTGTTTTAATGATTATTTCTTATTTTAACAATGACCCTACAATTCTTATTTAAGTACTTATCATGCCTCAACAACACCAATAATACCCTCTTCACGCATGACAAGCAACGTTTCACCATCAACCTTCACTTCAGTTCCGGCAAATTTGCCAAAAAGCACGTGGTCACCTGTTTTAATATCTAATGGTCGAACTTGACCATCCGATAAAACTTTGCCATTCCCGCAAGCAACGACTTGACCTTGCATCGGCTTTTCTTGGGCACTGCTCGGCAAAACGATGCCACCTTCTGT
Organism: uncultured Francisellaceae bacterium; assembly: GCA_964485635.1. GTDB lineage: Bacteria > Pseudomonadota > Gammaproteobacteria > Francisellales > Francisellaceae > CAZAJS01. The sequence continues at coordinate 38,434 of CAZAJS010000002.1, read as the reverse complement.
TTTCGTTTCTTCTTCTTCTTGACGACGGACAAGTACACGATCATGTAATGGACGAATTGTCATAATTATTACTCCTTATATTTGTTATATGATGGTTGTTTAGATCAAAATGCCAATGGGCATTGTTTCTAACAGAATAGATGGGACTAATTCTTAAATTTTCAAGTATTTTTTTTGACTTTTATGTATTAAAATGAAACCTACTTCATACGAACTAACAGGAAACCCACTATGCGACTTGCTCATGTAATGCTGCGTGTTAATGATTTAGAACAATCCATTGATTTTTATACGACCATGTTTGATATGAAAGTTTTAAAAAAGTCAACAAATGAAGCTTATGCTTATACCTTGGTTTTTTTAGGTTATCACGATATTACGAACGAAACGGTCCTTGAGTTAACCTATAACTGGGATCAACATGAATATGATCATGGCCAAGCGTTTGGCCATTTATGCTTTGAAGTTAATGATGTGGCAAAAACTTGTCAAGAAATTCACGCAAAAGGCGGCACTATTACACGCCCCGCCGGCCCTGTTAAAGGTGGTCAATCGATTATTGCGTTTGTTAAAGATCCAAATGGTTATGCCATTGAGCTCATTCAACGTGAGTCAAATCATTCAGATGAATCTTTAGGATGAAAATCAATAATTTGCCCTTTTTGTTGATTCGCTTGATTACTTGATTCGATGCTGGTTTCAAATACTGTTGGATCTTTTGGGTGCTCAACCGCAACTAAACGATTGTCAAAAATAACTAAATATGCTTTTTGTCGATCGTAACCATAATACGTGTATTCAAAACAATATGTCCGTTTTAAGCCTAAAAGCCCAGATTGACTCCGTCGAATCCGCCATGTTTGCAAACTGACTGTTTGATCTAATAGTGTGACTTGCCACTTGCGACACAGACTCGCTGCCGCTTGTACAGCTCGCTCACGTGCTTGCATGGCATTACGCCAAATAAACACTAATACCACCACAAGCCCTAAGATGAACAATAATAGGTTTGACATGTGCATTCTCTTTTTTGCAAAACACCGTTATACTTTAACGAAAATAACGCTATGTGAATATTATTTTGGCTTCATTTCAACGTATTATTGTCGGAATCAGTGGGGCAACAGGCATTCAGTATGCTGAAAAAGTTTTACGATTGTTACATGAGCATGGTATCGAAATTCATTTGATTATTTCTAAACCGGCTGATTTAACACGCCACCATGAAACAGACTTTTCTCGCCAAGCGCTGACACAATTTGCTCATACCGTTTATAATAATCGGGACATTTCTGCACCGATTGCAAGTGGCTCATTTCCAGTTGATGGCATGATCATTGTTCCAGCCTCTGTTAAAATTTTAGCTGAAGTAGCAAATGGTATCGGTGATAACTTAATTAGTCGCGCAGCAGACGTGGTCCTAAAAGAGCGACGTCGATTAATTTTAGCATTACGCGAAACGCCATTTAGTTTAATTCATATTGAAAACATGCACCGCTTAACTCAAGCTGGCGGCATTATCATGCCTCCTGTTCCAGCTTTTTATCATCGACCTGAAACACTCGATGAAATGATTTCTGATACAGCTTATCGATTATTAGATGTCTTTGGGTATCCCTTACCAAAATTAAAGCGTTGGGGAATTGACTATTAGTCTGCCATAGGAGCGAAATTTCATGGGTCGTTTATTTATCTGGCCAGTATGTATTAGCCTAATTGCCATCATTGTTGGTGTGGTTTTTTCTGGCCAATCCGTTGGCTATGCATTGTACCTATTGATCACATTAATTTTATTAGAGGTCGCGTTAAGTGCTGATAATGCTGTTGTCAATGCGCGGGTTTTGCGACAACTGCCTTCTGCGTGGCAACAAGTTTTTTTATGGGTTGGTTTGCCATTTGCTGTCATTGGCATGCGTCTACTATTCCCGTTGTTATTAGTTGACTGGACAACAAGTTTGAATTTTAACCAAACACTCCATATTGCACTCTTCTCCCCTCATGATTATCATGCTGCATTAGCACAAGGACTGCCGATTTTATTTGGGTTTGGAGGAAGTTTTTTGTTAATGGTTGGACTAAATTTCTTTATTACAGATACACCTGATTGGCCATGGTGGGACAAACTCGAACAAGCCAAGTGGATGAAGGCTTTACAAAAAAAACCCGTTATTAGTCCAATTGTTATTAGTCTGATCATCATGGGGTTGCTGGCATGGTGCTTGCCGGAAATACAACGTTGGCATGTTGTCATTGCCTTTGTAATCGGGTTGCTTAGTTTTTTAGCACTGCAAGGCTTAAGCCATACTGCGCAACATTGGTTAAAAAGTGCGGGTCAATCTGGATTAATTGGTTGCATTTACTTAGAAGTGCTTGATGCTTCTTTTAGCTTAGATAGCGTTATTGGTGCATTTGTTATTGCCAATAATATCGTTATTATTATGATTGGATTAGGGATTGGAGCATTGTTTGTTCGTGTTTTAACAATTTTTTTAATTCGCCGTCATGCTTTCACACAATTTCGTTTTTTAGAACATGGGGCACATTATGCGATTGTCTTTTTAGCCATTGTCATGTTAATTAAAATTCATTGGCCTGTCCCAGAATGGTTACCCGGTATTACAAGTTTATTGCTCATTGGGTTAGCCATTTTCCATAGTCAACGACTCAATCAAAAACAATATTGACCGCGTGACAAGCACAGAAAAAAATTGTAGTGTATTAAGTACCAATCAATAATAAGTGGGCCATCATTATGATTCGTTATCGTGAATTACCCCCTGGCGTATTAAACATTAATTTGATCCAACTATTTTCTACGGTTGGCTTTGCTGTTTTAATGGGACTTTTGAACTTTTATCTTAAAGACCACTCCCCATTATCAGGCGCACAAATCAATACATTAACGGCCAGCTTTTTTGCTTTAAACTTTTTGCTGCATTTTCTTGGTGGGGCTTTAGGAGGCCGTTTTTTAAGTTTTCGTGCTTTATTTTTCATTAGTTTATGCTTTCAAATTGTTGGACTTTTTGGAATTGCCTCTGGAACATATTGGGCCATTTTAGCTGGCATGGCTGCTTTCGTTACAGGCAGCGGATTGAATGTTAGTTGTATTAATATGATGCTGACTCAGCTTTTTGCTGCACAGGATCGACATCGACGAATTGCCTTTTCTTTGAATTATAGTTTTATGAATATTGGATTTTTAATGAGTTTTGTTGTTAGTGGTTATTTACAACAACACAATTTATATGATGCAGCTTTTTACTTTGCTACTATTTGCTTATTAATGGCAATTGCCCTGCATTTTCGTGCTTGGCGCTTTGTTGCGGATAAATCGACTTATTTTGCCTTACACTTTGCAAAATCAAACTTTCGTTTTATCGTTGCCCCACTATCAATTATTGCTTGTTTTTTAGGCGCCTTGTATTTAGTCCATCATGCGACATTTGCTTCTTATTTGATTTATGTCGTTTTTCTAATGGTTTTGGCTTATATGCTTTATTTTGCTAGTTTTCAAAGCCCTCAATATCGACGTCAAGTATTTGCTTTTTTACTATTTACTTCTGCGAGTATGGTATTTGCTTGTGTCCAAGGGCTCCAAGCAACCGCACTACTCCACTTTACACAAAATAATACAACAATGTCTCTTTTAGGTTTGACCATTGCTCCAGCAACTGTCAATGCTTTTGAAACATTAGGAGTGGTTGTCTTTGGCGCTTTATTAGCATTGGCAATTCAAAGACATATCCATCAAAAGAAACCTTATTCATCGGGTTATTTGATCACTAAGGGATTAAGCCTTTATGTGATTGCTTTTTTAGCAATCCCTGTCGGCATTTATTTAACAGGCGGGCCTATGTACCAAACAAGCGTTTTAGTGCCTATTATTTTGTTACTCATCGTTGCCGCAGGAGAAGTCCATGTTAACTCGGTAAACTATGCTCTTGTTGGAGAGTTGATTGAACCTCGCCATCAAGGTTTATTTACAGGTTACTTGTTTGTCAATATTGCCGTCGGGGTCAATTTAGCCGGTCCAATTTCTAACACAATGATGCCGACGAACGTGGCACAATTAAGCCTCTTGCAAAGTAATTTATCCTTCATTCGAGTCTTTTTAGTCATGGCTTGTGTGGCGCTAATCATTGCGATTATCTTTGGTGTATTAGCTTACAGAATCAATCAACACTTAAAGCCAGAGCAACAAATGATTGCTAAATAAGGTCATTGAGTCAACTTACGTGGCAGGTAATGTCACACCTCGTTGCCCTTGATATTTTCCACCGCGGTCGGCATATGAAGTTTCACATGGCTCATCAGATTGAAAAAATAAAAGCTGCGCGACACCTTCATTCGCATAGATTTTAGCCGGCAATGTTGTTGTATTTGAAAATTCAAGCGTTACATGACCTTCCCATTCTGGTTCTAATGGGGTAACATTAACAATGATGCCACAACGTGCATACGTGGATTTACCTAAGCACATAACTAATACATCACGTGGAATTTTAAAGTATTCAATGGTTCGAGCTAACACAAATGAATTAGGTGGAATGGTGCACACATCCCCTTGAAAATCGACAAAACTGTCTGGATCAAACGCTTTTGGATCAACCACTGAATTATTAATATTGGTAAAAATTTTAAATTCTGATCCACAGCGAACATCGTAACCATAACTCGATGTCCCATAAGAAACAATTTTTTCACCACTGTTTAAATAACGAACTTGGTCGGCTGAAAAAGGTTGGATCATGTCCTGTTTTTGAGCCATTTGGCGAATCCAACGATCTGATTTGATTGTCATGACTGTGCCCCTTGTGGTGTTTCATACTCAACTTTAACCCCAGGCAACCCTTGACCAATGGCTTTTGGCTGTCTGGCAATATGTTTGGCAACTTCCCATGCGATTTGTCGATAACCTTCGGTTAATGGACTATCCGGTGTTTTAGCAACGGTTGGTATTCCGTCATCTGCATCTTGACGAATTTCCATGGCTAAAGGTAATTGTCCTAATAAAGCCACATTAAATTGTTCTGCAAGTTTTTGCGCCCCTTGTTGTCCAAAAATTGCATGGGTTTGACCACATCCTGGACATGTGAACAAACTCATATTTTCAACAATTCCGGCAACATTAATGCCGACTTTTTCAAACATAGTTACACCGCGACGGGCATCAGCTAATGCAAGATCTTGAGGTGTTGTGACCACAACTCCGGTTGTAATAGGCATTTTTTTGGCCATGGTTAATTGAATATCACCGGTCCCTGGCGGCAAATCAACAAATAAATAGTCTAATGATCCCCATGCAGTGTCATTGACTAATTGCATCAAGGCTTTTGAAATAACCGGGCCACGCCATATAATCGCATCATTCGGATCAAGTAGATTACCAATTGATATCATTGACACACCATGAGCCTGTAATGGATCAATTTTTTTCTCATCTTGTGTGGTTGGTTGGCCTGTTTGGCCCATCATGGTTGGTTGGCTTGGCCCATAAATATCGGCATCTAGCAAACCAACTTTTGCGCCTTGCTGAGCTAATGCAATGGCTAAATTTGCCGCTACTGTTGATTTACCAACCCCCCCCTTTCCGGAAGCAATGGCAATGATATTAGCAATCCCTTTGTGAGGTGTTTGCGCTTTTTGCACTCGATGTGCTCGAACTTTAGATTCAAGTGTCAAATGTAAAGGGCTTGTCATATTTAAATAAGCTCTCAAGCGTGCTTTTAAACTTTGACAAAGCTCTTGTGTTAAGGGGACATCAAGCTTAATGGTGACATGATAGGCCATTTGTGACCACTGCACATCAACCCCATAGGCATATTGCTTAAAATCTAATGCTAATGAATCATCATAATAATGACAAATCGTCTTTTTAAGTGTTTCGATATCCATTTTGCTCCTTTTTGTTCAGGCATTTACCAACGATATGCAATTGTGGTCATGACTTTTGACTGGGCCTTCATAATTAAACGAACAGGCAACGGTAAGCGTTTCCCACCTGCGACTTGTGCTGAATGTGCATGCTCTGATTCATCTTGGTACATTTGTTGTAAAATCGCACGGCTTTTTTGATCTTGGCAGGGTAATTGCTTTAAATGTTGGTCTAAATGCTTCATAACTTGATGCTCTGTTTCAACCACAAACCCATAGCTAATTGCATCACTTACCATACCTGCGGTTGCACCAATGGTAAATGAGCCTAAATACCAAAATGCATTTAAATGGCTCGTTTTTGCCTCTAATTCTGTTAAGCGTTGTTGACACCAAGCTAAATGGTCATACTCTTCAGCTGCTGCATGATTTAAATGATCACGAGCCGCTTGTGTCTTTGCAACAGCTGCTTGCCCGCGATATAAAGCTTGAGCACATACTTCTCCTGTATGATCCACCCGCATTAAACCGGCGACATGCTGTTGGTCTTGCTTAGATAATGTTGCCTCTGGTTGCTCATTCGCTGGAGAAGGTCGCTGTGAATTTGTAGCAGGAACCGTTGTTGTTTTAAGCCAGTGATCTAGCGCTCCAAGTATTTGATCTAATTTTGTTGTTTGATGACGCATCTAAAAGCTCCTTGCTAGCGCGAACGCTGTTGATGATAATCCCGAGCACACAAGTTAACGTAATAAGAGGTCGCTTCAGTTGTTGGGGCCACTAATTGCACTGTTTGTGTTAAATTAGGATATAACTTAACAGGTGTCCAAGGCGGTGTTTGTCCGACTTGATTCCCATTAGCATCTTTCCAAACGACTTGATACTGAACACGTTGAACCGCCCGTGTCGTATTTTCAAGCGTCAACTGCCCTTTTAATGTCCCTTTGCCATCAGCTTTTTGTTGTGTAATGGCCTGAACCCCATTATTAATTTTAACAGGATCAGTGATCTGATTTGCATTTAAACGATCACAAATAGGCGCACATCCACTTAATCCTAAAAGCCCTGTCATCACGACTACAGAGCCAATCAATCGAAAGCATTTCATATCTTTACTCTCCTGTAAAGCTTTTAAATAATTCGGATCTTGATGGATGACGTAGTTTGCGTAATGCTTTCGCCTCAATCTGACGAATTCGCTCACGGGTAACGTTAAACTGTTTACCGACTTCTTCAAGTGTATGATCCGTATTCATATTAATCCCAAATCGCATCCGTAATACTTTCGCTTCACGCTCTGACAGGGATTCTAATACATCTTGTGTAACTTCTCTTAAGCTTGATTCAGTCGCTTTATCAACCGGTGAATCTGTATTGGCATCCTCAATAAAATCACCTAAATTCGAATCCTCATCATCACCCACAGGCGTTTCCATTGAAATAGGCTCTTTGGCAATCTTCATAATCTTACGAATTTTATCTTCTGATAATTCAACTTCTTTGGACAATTCTTCTGGTGTTGCCTCTCGGCCTGTTTCTTGTAAAATCTGACGTGAAATTCGATTTAACTTATTGATTGTTTCAATCATATGCACAGGAATCCGAATGGTTCGTGCTTGATCAGCAATAGAACGGGTAATTGCTTGGCGAACCCACCAAGTTGCATAAGTTGAAAACTTATAGCCACGTCGATATTCAAATTTGTCAACTGCTTTCATTAATCCAATATTGCCTTCTTGAATTAAATCTAAAAACTGCAGGCCTCTGTTTGTATATCGTTTCGCAATTGAAATAACTAAGCGCAAATTAGCCTCAATCATTTCTTTTTTAGCCGTTTTGACTGTTTTCTCACCCTCAACAATTTCTTTATTCGCTTGGCGTAATTGACCAATTGTCATATCAAGCTGTTGCTCAATTTGCGATAATTTTTTAATGTATGGCTGAATTTTTGGCGTTATTTGCGCAACATTTGGATAATGCTTCGTTAATTGGGCAATCCAATCTTGATTAGTTTCTTGATCATGATAATGTTGAATAAATACCTGACGTGGCACTTTGCCTTTTTCAACACATAATGGCATAATTTTACGATCATATTGACGAATTTCAGAGACAGTATTACGAATAATATTAATTAATCGATTCAGCTCAGCACTCGTTAAACGCAAGCGCAAGAATTGATTTGACATGGTCTGTAACGCATATTCATAGGCCTTTGTATCCAATGCTTGATTACTAACAACGGCGTAATAGGCATTTTCTAAAGCCTCAAAATAACTTTGAGATTCTTTAGGATCTGGCATTTGTGAACTAATAATCGTCGCTTCTTCACCAGCATCGGCTTCTAGTGCATGCCCTGTTTGGTCAGGATCATCTAAGACAGAGCCGACATCCGTTCCTGTTGCATCAATATCATCAATATCACTATTAATCCCTGCGATCATATCAGAAAAACGAATAAGCTCACAAACAGCTGTTTGTGACTTTAAAGCCTCATCTTCAATAAGACTATGCTCACGCTGAGCCTCTTCATATAATTGATAATATCGATCTAATAATCCTTTGATTACAACTGGATATCTTGATAATGTAAAAAGTACACTTTTCGTGCCCTCTTCAATACGCTTTGATATTTCAATTTCACCTTCCCGACTCAATAAATCAACTGATCCCATTTCCCGCATATACATACGCACTGGATCTGTTGTCCGTCCATAATCATCTTCTGATACAAGCATTTGAGCGGCATCTTCAGCCGCAGCTTCTTGTTGTTGACCATCAGATAATAACAAATCTTCTTCACTCGGTGCTTGCTCATACACAGTAATCCCTTGCTCTCCGATTAATTGGATCACTTGATCAAGCCGCTCTGGGTCTGTTACACCGGGTAAATAGTCGCTAATATCACTGTACGTCAAAAAACCTTTTTCTTTGGCTAATTCAAGTAACTCTTGGACTTGTCCGGCTACTTGCTCTTTCATTTCTTTTGACATAATTTATACCGTCCGTTTTTTCACCACATGTGTTATTTTAAAGTGGTAGTTTTAATCAAAGTAAAAGGGCGATTCTGGCATTGATATATGCCCTTGCTGATATTTATAGTGTAGTTAATGTTTTTTTGTTTCGCATAAAATTTTTTGCATTTGTTGCTTTTCTATTTTGGTTAGACCAATAGTTTCAGCTTTTTCAATTAAATATTTCAATTTTTGTTCAGCATGTTTGCGACGAATACTTTCAATTGTTGCCTGAATTTCTTCTAATATTTGAAACGTAGGCATATGCTGCATTGAGTCCATGATAAATGCATTTTGTGCTAATGATTCAAAATACTCTGCCTGTTCAGGATAATGTTGTTGCATTAAACGAACTAATGAGGCACTTGTTAAGTCTTGTTCATGAATAATATAATTTAATAATTGGCCAAATAATTGATATTTCCCTGATAAATGTTGGCATTGTTCAACAATATGCTCAATATCAAATGTCATTTTTTCAGGTAATTGTATCGCAACAGTCGCAGGGTCATGAAACATATAGTGCATTGCCCGTTCAATATAACTCAAGCCATTAGGATTAATGGGCTGGATTCGCATGGGTTTGTTTTCTGCATTATTACGTTTTGTCTCAACTTGCTTTTTCCCACCATAAATCGCTTTTTGTACCTGCCTTGGCTGTAAATTTAATTTTTTTGATAAACTCGCGATATAGCTTAATACATAACTATTCATGGGTTGATCATTTAAAAGCTGTTTCGCACGCTCAAGTGCTTGTGCGACATAATTTGGATTCGTATCATCTAACTGACTGATTGTTTCTGATAAAAGAAAACTTAATAAATCTGGAGCTTGATCAATTGCATGCTCTAAGGCATGACACCCATATTCAGTTACATAAGCATCTGGGTCTAAAGCATCTGGTAATAATAATACTTTCGCTTGCTGACGAGCACTTAATGTATTTAATAACACTTTCGCTGCCCGCATAGCAGCTTGTTTCCCTGCTTGATCTCCATCAAAACATAATACAACACAATCTGTATATCGATATAATAATTTTGACTGACTTGCACCCATCGCAGTACCTAAAGTTGCTACGGCTGTTGTGTAGCCTGCTTGTGCTAGGCGAACAACATCCATATACCCCTCGACCACTAATAAATGGTCAAAGTGACGCTTCTGGTGTTGTTTAAGCTCATATAAGCCATACAGTTGCTGCCCTTTATGAAACAAAGGCGTTTCTGGTGAATTTAAATATTTTGGTTGATTTGTTTGATCTTGCTCGACTAAACGACCACCAAACCCAATAACTTGACCATAATGATTTCGAATTGGAAACATCAAACGATTTCGAAAACGATCATAACCTTGGTCTGCTTCGCCGGTCGTCACACCGGCTTGTTTTAACAGAGCTGTACTAAAGCGAGTCTTTAAAAATGATGTTACAAAGCGCCACTGGTTTGGTGCAAAACCAATGCCATAGCGTTGTGCCGTTTTACCATCAATGTGACGTTGCTTTAAATAATCAATCGCTGTTTGACAAGCAGAATCATGTCGCAATGCCCACTGGTATAATCGTTGTGCCTGGGTCATGATTTGGTATAGCGCTTGGTAATCAACCTTGTCAGAAACCTCGTCAGTTTCATAAGGCACCTGAACGCCTTGTATTTCGGACAGGGCTTCTATCGCTTCAACAAACGTAATATTTTCATAATTTTGCAAGAAATTGATAACATCACCGCCAACATGGCACCCAAAACAATGATACAGCTGTTTTCGCGCATTCACACTAAATGAAGGGGTTTTTTCATCATGGAATGGACAACAAGCCATATGATTTTGCCCTTGCTTTTTAAGCGTGACAAAACGGGAGATCACATCAACAATATCTGTTTGAGCAATAATTTGCCGAATGAAATCACTAGGGATTTTTGCTGGCATAGTGGTGTCAATTTATTAAAATTAGTTCAATTGAGACTTCACAAGATCACCGACTTTCCCCATATCTGCACGCCCTTTGATTTTTGATTTAACATAAGTCATAATTTTACTCATATCTTTCATTGAGCGTGAACCAGATGCCTCGATGGCTTGTTGAATAATTGTAATAATTTCAGTTTCTGTTAAAGGTTCCGGTAAAAATTGTTGTAGAACTTCAATTTCAGCTTTTTCTCGTTCAGCAAGTTCGAAACGATTCGCTTTTTCATATTGTTTGACAGATTCAGAACGTTGTTTGATCATTTTTGTTAATACTTCAACGACTGATTCATTTGTCAGATCAACTTGCTCATCAATGACTTTTTGTTTGCAGGCAGCTAATGCCATGCGAATGGTTGACAGTTTTAATTTATTTTTTTCTTTCATTGCCTGCTTCATTGAAGCCATAAGCTGTTGATAAATGGCTGACATCCAATTCACCTATTCACATTAATAAAAGCTACATCAAGCCTTTTTCGACCATTTTTGAATGCTGTTTTGCTGCACGCTTAACAGCAGCGGCTTTTTTGCGCTTACGTGCCCATGTTGGTTTTTCATAATACTCACGGCCTCGTAATTCAGAAACAATTCCGGCTTTTTCACATGAGCGTTTAAAACGACGCAATGCAATATCAAATGGTTCTGTTTCTTTTACGCGAACAACTGGCATATATTTTTCCTCTCATAGTTTTCATTAATTGGTATAACAACTTATACGACTTTTTTGTCGCAACACTTTGATTTTAACTTAGTTTTCAATAAAATACAAATCCATTTTGACATTGGTTAAATTATGTTTTCGATTCAAGACAAAGTTATGTCATATGATGTTCTGATGACGGATTTAAAAGTGCCGGACGAAATATTTCAAGTCGTCGTTTTAATTGCACAATATAATATTCAACATCCAAATTTTGACTTGAACCATACACAGAAGCCTGATTTAAATTATAACGCACATTGCTTGTTAAAATCTTAAAAAACAAATCAATATGAGCCTCATTAAGCCCATATTGATGCAAATGCGCATGTTTTTTTTCAATATAGAAAACATAATCTGAAAGGTCTTGTTCACTATCCAGCAATAATAGCTTTTCTAGAAAGTTACCAAACATACGTTCTTGAGCATCCATATTCATTTTTTCAAAAAATGGAGCTAAAGAAGGCGTTGCTAATATCTCTCCATAAAACGAATGGGCTAACATTGTCAAACCCGCACGTCCACCTAATTGATCATATAAAGCCATAACCTCTCTTCTAAATAGTTGCAATCATAAATGAGAAGTCAGATTCTACTTGAAAGCACCATAAAAGCCAACCAGTTTGCATCAAATGATTTATATCAAATGTTGTTGATGTAATCTAGCATAAGTGCCTTGAGCAGCTAATAATGACTGGTGTGTTCCCTGTTCTACTAAAGTTCCCTGATCTAGCACAATAATGGTATCGGCATGCTCTACCGTGCTCAGTCGGTGAGCTATAACAAAGGTTGTTCGATTTGCCATAAGTCGCTCTAAGGCTTGTTGCACAACACGTTCTGATTCAGTATCTAACGCACTTGTTGCCTCATCTAGAATTAAAATCGGGGCATTTTTCAACAATGCCCTTGCAATGGCAATACGTTGACGTTGCCCACCAGAAAGGCCTAATCCATTTTGTCCAACATGCGTGGCTAACCCATTTGGTAATGCCTGTATAAAGTCCCAAGCATTAGCTGACTTTGCCGCAGCGATCACATCTGCTTCAGTGGCTAGCTCCTGTGCTCCATAAGCAATATTATGATAAATTGTATCATCAAACAAGTTAACATCCTGTGCAACTAAAGAAACTTGCCGTCTTAAACTGGTTAACGTGACATTTTCAATATCAACCCCATCAATAGTAATTGTTCCATGTGTTGGATTATAAAACCGAGCAATTAAGTTAACTAATGTCGTTTTCCCACTTCCTGATTGCCCGACTAAGGCAACTGTTTGACCAGCATCAACATTAAGAGAAATATCACGCAACGCATAACCACCATCTTTTGAATAGGCAAAATCCACATTCCTAAGTTCAACCGATCCTTTCACGGGTGGAAGTGTATAATGGCCTTGATCCACTTCTGGGGGCGTATCAATAATATCAAAAATTCCTTCCGTTGCAGCAACCGCTTTTTGAATTGTTGCATTGACCTGCGTTAAACTTTTAACTGGTTTTAACATAGCCATCATGGAACTAAAAAACGCAACAAATCCACCGGCAGTAAGCCACCCTTGACTCCCTTCTTTAGCTAACCCTACAGTAGCCACCGTATAAATAATGACGGCTAAAGCAATCGCCCCCATGATTTGCACCACAGGAGAAGAAACCGCATCTAAAAGCCGAATTTTGATTTGTTGTTGATACGTATACTCAAGTACTTGATCGAATTTTTGTTGTTGGTATTCACTACCACTAAAAATACGGATTTCTTTATAATTATCTAACGCTTCCTGTGCTGAATGGGTAATGTCGCCCATGGCATCTTGCGTCCGGCGACTTAAACGACGAAAACGCTTACTAACATAGGCAATAAACCCACCAAGGAAAGGAACAGCTACTAAGACAATTAATGATAACTGCCAACTAATAATAATTAAATTCACTAATAACCCTATAACAAAAGCGCCATCTTGAACCACTTTCGTCACAGCTGAACCTGTTGCTGAAGTAACTTGTGTCACATTATAAAGTAATTTAGATAACAGCTTGCCAGAATTATGCTGATCATAGTAGCTTGCTGGTAAATTGAGAAATTTAGCAAAAATTTGATGTCGAAATTTACGAACGACATTAGCACTTAATGTGCCCATAAAAAAAGTTGAGCAAAAACTACCGATCCCCCGAAACACAAATAAAATTAATAATAAAATAGCTAAATATTTTAAAAATTGTGGTCCGGTTTCTGGATGAAACCCCTCATTAATCAAGGGTTTAGTCAAATAAATTGCATAGGCATCACAAGCAGAATAAATAATGCCGCCAATCACTGATAACAGCAGTAACGGCCATAAATGACGAACCTCCCAAAGGAGTCGCTTATAAAGCTGATGTGTTCGTGCTTGAGCACTATTTGGTTGTTGAGCCATCGAATGATTTCATACTTGATAATATCCTTATTGTAACGAACCTAGAAAAGGATAAAAAGTTATTGTTAAGCATAATTCTATAAATCCGTGCATCTACCCACTGCATCTGACATAATTGGCCTATGTAGTGAATCAACAATCTCAAATTATGGAATGTTATTTAGTTGGCGGCGCTGTCCGTGATTATTTGCTTGGTTTGCCCATTCAAGATAGAGACTGGGTGGTTGTTGGGCAAACACCTGAGACCATGATCCACAAAGGATTTCGACCCGTTGGTAAAGGTTTCCCTGTTTTCTTACATCCTGAGACTCAAGAAGAGTATGCATTGGCTCGAAAAGAACGTAAAACAAGCCGTGGCTATCATGGATTTGATTGGGTTGCTGACCCTAATGTCACCTTAAAACAAGACCTGTTTCGGCGTGATTTAACCATTAATGCCATGGCAATGGATTTAAATGGAAACATTATTGATCCTTATAATGGACAAAAAGACTTAAAAAAACGCCACTTGACCCCTGTATCAGATGCATTTGCTGAAGACCCTTTACGCTTATTGCGATTAGCACGTTTTGCTGCACAACTGGGTGAATTTCAATTTCAACCGACTCATAAAGCATGGGCAATGATGCAGAGTATCTCAGCCTCTAGGGAATTAAATGATTTACCTGGACAACGTATTGCTAAAGAATTGAATAAAGCATTAGCCACATCAACACCACTGCCATTTTTTAACATTCTACAGCAAGCAAACGCTTTCAAGCAGTGTCTGCTGCCTTATCATAAAATAAGTGCACAACACACGTTTTATGCTATTTTTAAAAATTGGCACCAATGCCCTTTAAACCAAAACCAACGCTTTGCAATCAGTTTATATTTAGCTGATATCAACGAGCTAATAACTTTATGTGACCAGTTAAAATGTGCCAAAGTTACACGTCAACTTGCTGAATTATTTTGCCGGTATCACCTATTATTAACACATCAAGCTAATACCCCACATTCAATCTTGAATCTTTTAAAGCAAACAGATGCGTTTCGCAAGCCACAACGTTTTGGACAATTATTAGAATGTGCTGCCTGGATAAAACCGGACTTAAACCGATATCATCATCTACAAATGATACTTGACACATTAAATTACTATGATTATCGATCTGTAATAAAAAACACCACAACCAAAGCTGAGATTCCGGCAATGATCACCCAACAACGCTTACAACTAATTACAGAGTACTTATCCAACCAAACCTTATAGCCAATGGATTATATTTGCAATCATTTTATTTTTATTGCACACTAAGACTTATCCACCATCAATTAATAAATGTTATGTCATTTATTCAGTATGCACGTCGTTATGTGTTTTTCCCGGCCATTATCGTAATTTTTATTAGTGCTTTAACAACGCTTGTTTTTCCTCATTTAGCCGAATCTTTTTTTAATGTTTTACATCAGTTCTTTTTAACGACTTTCGGCTGGCTTTATATTGGTGCTGTTGCAACCTTTTTAATAATCTGTTTATTTGTCATGTTCAGCCAATTTGGCTATATTCGACTTGGCAAAGATCATGAACGTCCTGTTTACGGAGCGATTTCTTGGTTTTCCATGCTTTTTGCAGCAGGTATGGGGATTGGTTTGATGTATTTTAGTGTTGCAGAACCCGTCCAACATTATCTCAATAGCCCTGGACAGCCGGATGCCACGAATGCTATGAATTTAACATTGCTTCATTGGGGGTTGAGTGCTTGGTCTATTTATAGCTTATTAGCTTTAGCTTTGGCTTATTTTTCATATCGCCATGATTTGCCATTACTGCCCCGTGCGGCACTATATCCATTATTAAAAGAACGTATTTACGGCATACCGGGGCACTTAATTGATATTTTTGCTGTGATCAGCACCGTCTTTGGCGTCGCTACATCACTAGGGTTAGGCACTGCTCAAATAAATGCTGGTTTGAGCTTTTTATGGGCTGCCCCTGAAGGCATCTGGATGCAACTGACCATTATCGTTGTCATTATTGGCATTGCTTGTATTTCAGTTGCTCTCGGCCTTGATAGTGGCATTAAACGGCTTAGTAACCTCAACATGCTACTTGCTTGCCTATTAATGAGTTTTATTTTAATAACAGGCCCAACCATTTTCCTATTAGAGGCTATGGTTAATAATATTGGTACTTATCTTAGCAGTTTGCCCGAACAAATGTTTCATACTGCTGCTTATGAAAATAATGACTGGATTGAAAATAATACATTATTCTTTTGGGGGTGGTGGATTGCTTGGTCCCCTTTTGTCAGTATGTTTATTGCTCGAGTTTCACGTGGAAGAACTCTGCGTCAATTTTTAGGCGGTGTTTTAATGATTCCAACTGGTTTTATTATTATTTGGATGAGTATTTTTGGTAATAGTGCCATCGCTTTGGTTCAATCAGGCAGCAATGACCAACTAGGGCAAACGTCACTTAATAGTCCATCCACAGCTTTGTTTGCTTACTTACAAAATTTTCCTTTTACCACCATTGTTTCAGTGATCGCGATTTTATTAGTTGGAATCTATTTTATCACTTCAGCGGACTCTGGAGCATTAGTGGTCAATAAAATTGCAAATGGCAACCGACAATCAACTGCCTTACAACGCATTACATGGTGCCTTTTAATTGGTTTAGTAGCTTTTGCACTACTATTTGCTGGTGGGAAACAAGCACTTAATGCACTTCAAACTGCAACTATTGCTAGCGCTTTTCCTTTTTTATTAATTTTACTGGCTATATGTGTCGCATTACTCAAAAGCCTATACCAAGAGTATCAGACAAAACAATACTCGGATGATGATTCAATTTAAATTGCTAGAATATTCAAAAAATGAATCAACCTATTATTTCAAATGTCATTATACAGATAATAAAATAAATCAGATTATTAGTTAATTAATAGGCTATGCTGATGTTTTTAAAGGAATAAAGGTTCGATAAAATGCCATGGCTAAGTAAATAACGGCAAATGCAATCATAATTACACCACACACAGCATTATAAATAGGCCACTGATAGGCAGCAAAAATAATTCCTGCTCCCCAAATAACGGTCATTGCAACAATAACGATTTGCCAGAACCGATTATTTGTAAATGCGTTGACTTTTGATAAATACGGATACTTAATGGGAACAAAGCTTAAAATCGCTAAAATGGTAATAATTAATACGTTTAAATGTCCCCAATAAGAAAAGTAAATCATATAAAACAAAGCAATATTCCAGTAACTTGGAAACCCTTTAAAAAAGTCATCCTTCGTCTTAGCCTCGGCTTGACAAAATTGGTAGCATGAAGACAGCATAATTAAAATAATACAAAATATCTTCCAGTGTCCAGGGATAACATCATTTGGTGTCACATAAACCCATATCGCAGGCACAATTGCATAAGTGGAAAAATCAATAATATTATCCAGCAACGCCCCATCAAATGGTGCTAATCGTTTAATATCAACCCGTCTAGCTAATGTTCCATCAGTCCCATCAATAATTAAAATCACAGCCATATAAAAAAATGACATTGACATATATTCATGATAGCCCAGCAAATCACCTTGAGCATAAGAAAAATAAGCATCAATTGCACTAATAATGGCAAACAGACAAAAAACAGCTCCTAAAGCTGTATAAAAATGCACTAGCCAGGCATAAATTTTCTTCATTGTCATTGATTGCATACAGGTTATTGCAACGAGTCTTAGAAATAGTAAACCCAGCCTAGCATAAATACCGTTTAAAAAAAAGTGTTAATAAGTTCTGTGGACAATGAATTGAGCAAAAACTGCCAGCTCAGCAGTATCAAACTGTTGTGATAACTTATTTAATGCATCATCACCTAATATCAAAGCATCTTTTAATGCTTTTTTAGCACCTTGCAGTCCTAAAATAGAAGGGTAGGTCGCTTTATTAGACGCTATATCATGCTGTGCTGCTTTCCCCAGCGTTTGTGCGTCACTTGTGACATCTAAAATATCATCTTGAATTTGAAAAGCTAAGCCAATGCTTTTAGCAAATACTAATAAGTTTTGCTCGATCTGTGGTTGTGATTGGTAAGTAGATCCATACCAAGGTAACCCCGCAGCAACCTGTAATAAACAAGCCGTCTTATAATGGTGGATTTGTGCTAATTGTTCAATGGTTTGATCCTGATTAGTGGCATCCATATCAAGTTGTTGCCCTGCAACCATCCCTTGTGGGCCCGTACCTCGGGCGACTAATGTGATGGCTTTTTGCATCATTTTTGTATTGGGAAAATCAACTTGGCTTAAGGCATCATAGGCTAAGCTTTGTAATCCATCTCCAACTAAAATAGCAGTTGCTTGGTCAAAAGCAATATGGGTCGTTGGCTTGCCTCGTCGCATGGTATCATTGTCCATAGCTGGCAGATCATCATGAACTAATGAATAGGCATGGATTGCCTCGACTGCTAATGCCATAGGATGCAACTTTTCAAAAGAAATATCTAACATTTTCCCTGTTAGGTATACTAAAATCGCTCGCATGCGTTTGCCCCCATCTAGCAAACTATAGGTAATGGCTTGGGATAAACGTTCGCTAGGAATGCGTTGTTTTTTCAAAAATTCTGATGCGTAATGTTCAAATTGTTGTTGCCAGAGTTGCCATTTTTGTTTCATAAATGCTTTTCTACCTGCTGAAATTGTTTTTCTAATGCACCTTGGTTTTCTGCGATCACTTTATAAGCGTTTTGACCAACCTTTTCACACTGCTGAGGCTGCTTGATCCATTCACAAACTTTTTGAGTAATGTCTTGTGCATTGTTAACTACATATAAGCCTTCAGCACGCTTTAAATGCCGAACAATTTTAGAAAAATTAAAATAATAGGGTCCTGTTAATACGGGTTTACCTAATGCTGCCGGCTCAAGCACATTATGACCGCCTAATTCAACCAAGCTCCCGCCCACAAATGCGGTATGACAATTTGCATAAAAATGTAAAAGTTGCCCCATTACATCCCCAATCAGCACTTGGGCTTTTGTTGTTTCAATACGGCCACCTTTTGTATAGCGTCTGACGGTTAAACCATATTCTGATACTGTTTCATACACACGCTGAAACTGCTCTGGGTGGCGAGGAACAATCACAAGTAGCGCATTTGGATGTTGTTGTAAAATCATCTGATGAGCTTGTAACAAAACTGTGTACTCGCCTGGATGCGTACTAGCTGCAAGCCAAGTAAATCGTTTTGCATCTTTAGCCATTTTTGTTTGCTGTATAATAGTATCATCTAGCTGAATATCATATTTAATATTGCCTGTTACCATTACAGAATCATAAGCCGCCCCTAAGGCGATGAAACGTTGCGCATCTGATTTATTTTGAGCGCAAATAGTATCAAAACTACTCAACATGCGTCGAATAATAAATTTAATCCAACTATAAGCCCGAGCTGACCGATGCGACAATCGTCCATTGAGCAATACAACAGGACAATGATGCTTTTGACAATTTGCCAATAAGTTTGGCCACAGCTCAGTTTCAACAATCGCACACAACTTTGGTTGAATGGCTTTAAAAAAACGACGCCAAAACCAAGTAATATCATAGGGACAATAACATAAATAAACATGATCATCGTGTTGATAAAGTCGCATGGCTTGAGCTCGACCCGTTGGCGTCATCATTGTCACAACAATGGGGCAATTTGGGTATTTTTGTCGTAAACGTTTAACTAATGGTGCAATGGCAATATTCTCACCAACTGACACAGCATGGACCCAAATGCTTTCCGATAATTCAAAAGGAACATGGCCAAAACGTTCTTTCCATCCTTTGCGATAATCAGG
The DNA here is from genome assembly GCA_964485635.1 of uncultured Francisellaceae bacterium. GTDB lineage: Bacteria > Pseudomonadota > Gammaproteobacteria > Francisellales > Francisellaceae > CAZAJS01. The sequence goes on along the minus strand of CAZAJS010000002.1, from coordinate 18,643 downwards.
GTTACGACGACTCCGGATCAGCTTAGCCACATAAACCAAAGGAATGGCTATGGAAAATAGCACATTATAAACGCCCCGTAATAGTCGGTACCCATATCGCATTAAGCTTTTCCTTCTAACCAATCTAAATAACAGCGAACACCTTGAGCCACTGTTTTGAATGTTATATCACATCCAACGCTGCGCAATGTCTCAATATTGGCTTGTGTATAACATTGATAATGCCCTTTTAAATGTTCTGGAAACTCAATATAGTCAATCTTCCCAGCCTGATAATAGTCAATAACTGCTTGAGCGATATGATTAAAGGGTTCTGATCGTCCCGTGCCACAGTTATAAATTCCAGAGACCTCTGGATGGTCTAAAAACCATAGATTCACATCCACTGCATCTTGTACATAAACAAAATCACGCAATTGCATCCCTGGCTTATAGCCGCCATAAGCCCCAAAAAGTTTAAGACGTTGCGTTTCTTTAAACTGTTGATAATGATGATAAGCAACACTGGCCATACTTCCTTTATGCTGTTCTCTAGGCCCATAAACATTGAAATACTTTAAGCCCACAATTTGATTATTCGCTGTTTTCATCCGCCGACGAACATAATGATCAAACTGTGCTTTTGAATAGCCATACACATTAATCGGCCATTCATAAACTGGTGATTCAATAAATGTTTCACCAGCACCATATGTCGCGGCACTTGAAGCATAAATAAATGGAATATGATAGTAAATCGCTGCTTCAAGCAGCTGTTTTGAATAAGTATAATTATTACGCATCATATACTGGCCATCCCACTGAGTGGTTGCAGAACATGCGCCTAAATGAAAAATAGCTTGCACATCTGACCAATCAAACACTTGTGACTCAACTGCCTGAATAAAATCATCTTTATCCCAATAATCAGCGATTTGACAATCTACTAAATTGGTAAATTTATGACCATTTTTTAAATGATCAACAATGATTAAATCATGTCGTCCTCGGTCATTGAGCGCTTTTGCTAAATTTGCACCAATAAAACCAGCACCACCTGTAATAATAATCATACTTAACCCTTTTATCTTTAGAATATTTATTTATTATAGCAGTTTTCATTCATTTTTTCATTGTTTGCTCAATGCATTGTCAATGCCGATGAAAAAAATGCAGCAAAAGGCTTGGCCCTTGACCGGTTTTTCTTTATAATAATGATTTGAAATTCTATTGGGCCTTTAGCTCAGTTGGTTAGAGCAGCGGACTCATAATCCGTTGGTCGCCGGTTCGAGTCCGGCAGGGCCCACCACTGACTGTTTTGAAAACCACCATATCCCTAGTAAACTCGTCATCCCTGTCCCTATGAGTAAAATCATCGGTGCATAAGCTTGCCCGAATGAGGTGAAAAACCATTGCCCCATCAATAATGGAACGGGGGCACTGAATAGGCTATAACTCATATTATAACTTAGCCCTAGTAAACGGCCTCGAAACTTTGGAAAAGCAGTCTCAGCAATGATAACTGGATAAGTGGAAGCAACGCCACCTAATGCCACCCCAGCGATTAATAAGCCAATCCACCACTTCTGAATTTCTAGTAATAAACCCAAATAAACAATACCTCCTGCACTAACAAGTAATACAGTCCAAATCATAAATAAAACTGATCGATTTAACACATCACTCAACCACCCCCCAATAAGGCAACAAGGCAGCATGATCAATGCTGCTATCGGAAGCCATTGGCTGACACTGACGTGTGAGGCATATTGATTTGCCCAATTAGGCAGAATGATAAAAAACTGTGTTGTGGCCATAGCCACGATACTCATTAACCCAATACTTGCTAATATTTGTTTTAACCCATAACAAGTACTGTCTTGCCCTTTAATATTAGGATTAGCAGTTATCACAACAGGCTTTTCAGTCAACCAAAATCGAAGCCCATAAATAACAAATGTCCATATAGCGCCCATTATAAATGCCATTCGCCAAGCATCAAGCCCTTGACTTAACTGCCACTGGTTTAATAAATGAAACACCCCTGTTGTTAATAAAATTCCCAAACTAAGTGCAGCAAAAATCACGCCTACAGCCTGACCTTTTGCTTGTGGCATTTGCTCTATTACATAGGTTAAAGCTGTTGGAATTTCTCCACCTACAGCAGCTCCTTGGATACACCGCAATATGACAAACAACACCGTCGCTGCTCCCCCTAACCATGCAGCTGATGGTAATAATGCCATGACAATTGTGCTACTGCCTAATAGCAACATTGTCATCCGAAATGCAAAAGCACGTCCATAATAATCAGCAACATAACCAATTAAATAGCCCCCGATAGGGCGAACCCAATAACCAACAGCAAACGTCATAAAAACGGCTAACATCCCATGAGACGTGACTTGTGCTGGAAAAAAAGCCTGTTCAATCGCATTTGAAAATAAAGCAAAAATGGCAAAGTCATAATACTCAATGCCCGCTCCCAAACTGCTTAAGAGTAATACTCGCCAAGAAGCTAATGACATTAGTTCAACTAACCCCCATTTCAGTTAATAACATAACTAAACAGCATAGCCCAATGGCCAAGGCTGTTAAATTAATAGATCTCCAATCAGTAACCAATGCAATTAACAACCAAGCCACCATCCCCCATATAATTCCAGTAGCAATTGATAAGGTTAAAGGCATTAAAATAATGGTTAGAAAAGCAGGGATTGATTGAGCATAATCTTGCCAATCAATAAATTCCACCGAGCGCATCATCATTGCACCGACAATGACTAAAGCCGGTGCTACGACAAAACTAGGAATCATAACGACAACAGGTGATAAAAATAAAAATGGTGAAAATAATAAAGCCACGACAATGGCTACAACCCCTGTTCGTCCTCCAACAGCAATGCCTGTAGCAGACTCAACGTAGATACCAGTTGGACTCGAGCCAACAAGGCCAGACAACCCTGAAGAAATGGAGTCAACGAGCAGTGAAGCCTTCATTCGAATTGGTTGCCCTTGATGATCAAGCCAATTCATCTGTTGTGATAGCCCCACTAACGTTCCAGTGCTATCGAAAATATTGATAAAAAGAAATGTTAAAATCGTTGGCCATATCGCTACTTTAAGGCTACCAATCCAGTCAATTGCTCCAAATAAAGCAAAATCAGGAGTCATCACCCAGTGGGACGGAACATGTAGAATAAGTGTCTGGCCCCACCAGCGACCAAAAGGATATGCCAACAAACAACCTACTACCAACATGAGCAAAATAGCTGCCCGCACTCGCCAAACAAAAAGCACAATTAAAACACTCAAACAAAATAAAAAAATCGCATTACTCGGAGACATTGACGCAATTTCTAAAAGACCATCGGGTGATTGTTCAATAAATCCCGCATTATGAAAGCCGACTAATGCAATAAATAATCCAATCCCAGCGCCAATACCATGTTTCACGGCGACTGGAATACTTCGTAAAATTTTGGACCGAATATTAAAGAGTGCTAAAATTGTGAAAATAACTCCTGACCAAAATACAGCACCTAATGCTGTTGGCCAAGCAACACCCTCAGCCATAACAACAGTATAACTAAAAAAAACATTCATCCCCATTGATGGGGCTAATGCATAAGGATTGTTAGCATATAACCCCATTGCTAAACACGCAAATACGGAAATAACAACGGTGCTTGTTACAATTCCACTAGCAGGCATACCTGTTTTTGATAAAATATCAGCATTGACAGCTAGACTATAAATCATGGCAAGAAAAGTTGTCACACCTGCAATAATTTCAGTCTTTAAATTACTCTGACTGTTTTTCAGCATGCCAAGTGCCATTTACAAAATACCTTCAACGACGATAAATGGTAGTATAGCGCATTTATCCAGCTTAACAAATAACATGCGAGCCTAGATCGTTAATCAGCATACATAACTTTGTCAAATCGACGTTGACAATAAGTCTCTTTGACAAAACACACAGCAGCAATAAAAGCGACCATAAAAAATAACACGCTTAGGCCAAGCATGATTTGATAATGTATGAGCTGATTCCCATTTTTTCCGCCTAATAAAGATAATATCATACCACCACACATCTGGATAATTGCTGTTCCAGCTAATACACACATATTATTAAAACCAACAGCGGTAGCTTCTAATTTTGCTGGAATATTTTCAACAACCAAAGCAAATGAAAAAGCCTGCGCACCTGTTGCAAAACCAAAACAAAAAAATAATAAATCATAAATGCCTGTGCTAAATGTTGGGCCATAAATAATTAAAATTGAAGCGGCAATGCCTAATATTGCGCTAAAATACAAAAGCGGTTTTCGGCGCTTAATATAATCTGAAGCCAATCCAATGATTGGACTACCAATCCCCATACCGAGCCAAATAAACATAATGACACCACTTGCATTAACTGATGTGATGCCACGCGTTTCTAAATAACTAGATCCATATAATGAACCAAATAGTTCTGCTGCTGGATAGATAAAAAAAGCAAACATGGCAATGGCTAATAACTGCTTATACTTAAATAAGGAAACTATTTTACAGCCTACTTGCTTCCAAGTTGACTGACGATCTGGTGCATACCGATCTTTGACAAAAATAAAAAAAACAATTGATAAAATAACCCCAACAGCGGCAATAACATAAAAAATCAAACGCCACTGGTAATCCACAGCTTTAAGTGATGCGCTTAATGGGACATCTGATAATAAGGGGCCAAGCATCCCTAAAATTTGTGTCATACCTAAGGCGAGACCAAGCACACGTTGTGGGAACCAATCCATTGCTACCTTCAATAATAAAACAAAGGCAAATGCCGAACCAAACCCAATCATTAAGCGACCGATAAAGGCTGAATAAAAGCCTTGTGCCAGGCTAAATACCACCACACCAATGACACAACCTATTAAGGCTAATGTGCCAACTTTTCGAACGCCATACCGATCAACAATGACCCCAACGGGAATTTGCATAACAGAATAAGTAATCGCATATGCCGCGCCAACTAAACTTAATTGCATCGGGGTGATATCAAGCATTTTGACAAATAAATCATGCGGCATGCCTTCTAAGGCATCTAACGATGTTCTTAGAAAAAATTCATAAATAAAAAATAAGCTAACAATTAAAAAAATAAAAACGCCATAAGCACTGACCCTCTTTGGATCAAAGCGTTGGTTTGATTGATTGGTCATATGACTCATTGTGGCAACCCTTATTGATATAAATTAAATGATATCACTCAACAGTGACACTTTTTGCTAAATTTCGAGGTTTATCAATATCGGTACCTTTGTTCACTGCGACATAATAGCTTAATAACTGTAATGGGACGGTTGTCATAATCGGGCTGACACTTGAATCGATGGTATCAATCACGATACACTGCTCCGGAGTGAGTGTTATCTGATCCTTTAACGTTTGATCAATAATCAAATACACTGCTCCCTGTCGAGCTTGCACCTCTTTTAAATTCGATAAGACTTTATCGACTAATGCATCATTAGCAATAGTTGCAATTGTTGGCACCGTGGTATCAATTAATGCTAACGGACCATGTTTCAATTCACCTGCCGGATAGCCTTCCGCATGAATGTATGAAATTTCTTTTAACTTTAAAGCCCCTTCTAAAGCAATTGGGTATTGACTTGAACGCCCTAAAAACAAGGTATGTGCAAAAGGTGTAATAGTTTGGGCCATGGTTTGGATAGGGTCTGTATGCTCTAATAATGCGTCCATAGCTGCCGGGACTTGTTGTAATGCCGTTGTTATGGCATGAATTTGTCGTATTGATTGAACCTGTTTAGCTTGGGCAATGCCACAAGTCAGCAACAATAATGAGGCTAATTGTGTGGTAAAAGCTTTTGTCGAGGCCACGCCAATCTCAATACCAGCCTGCGTCATAAAAATCATATCAACTAATTGCGCCATGGCACTATTGGCGACATTACAAATACCTAACGTCGCAAGGTACCCATTATCTTTTGCCTGTTTTAATGCCGCAAGTGTGTCTGCTGTTTCTCCTGACTGAGAAATAGCAACTAATAATGTATTCGTTGGCACGACTTGTTGACGATAGCGATTTTCACTGGCAATTTCAACATCACAACTGACTTGCGCATAGGCTTCTAACCAATAACGAGCCACTAACCCAGCATGATAACTCGTACCACAAGCAATAATCTTAACATGTTTAATTTGAGCAAAAAGCTTGTCAGCTTGTGAGCCAAACCGGCCTAAATTAATACTACCATCGTGCGCAATGACACCTTTGATTGTTTCTGAAATCGCTATTGGCTGCTGATAAATTTCTTTTAGCATAAAGTGTTGATACCCATTTTTATCAATGGCCTGGTCTTTTTGCTCAATCGTATCAATCTGACGTTTCACAAGGGTATTCGCGTTATAAATCGTGACCATCTCAGGTGTCATATGCACAATGTCATTTTCCTGTAAAAAAGAAAATTGTTTTGTGACAGACTGCAGTGACAAACTATCTGACGCAACATAATGCGCTTGTTCCCCATAACCAATGACTAATGGTGACCCTGATTTAACAGCAACAAGCTCATTCGGAAAATCTTGATGCATAATCACTAAACCATAGGCCCCTTTCAACTGGCTGACGACATGTTGCACATTTGCCACAAAAGATTGTGTCTGATCCCATTGGGTATTGATCAATTGTGCAATAATTTCACTATCAGTTTCAGAAAGACAAGACTGACCTTGATCGGGTAATTGTGATTTTAATTGTTTATCATTTTCAATAATGCCATTATGAACTAATGTCACTTTTCCGGCTTGATGCGGATGGGCATTCTGTTGATTGGGCTGTCCATGGGTAGCCCACCGGGTATGCGCAATTGCTGTTGTTGCATTTGCTTGATCACATTGGGCCTGAAGACTAGCAACGCGATTGGCTAGTTTTTTAATAGAAGTACTCCCATCTGGCATTTGCCAAGCAATGCCAGCTGAATCATAACCACGGTATTCTAAGCGTTTTAACCCTTCTAATACTGTCTGGACAATATTATTTTGCGCTGTTGATCCAACAATGCCACACATTAGCCTTCCTCCTTGTCATGTGGATCTGTCGATGCATTCTGTTTTTTTTGTGGTCGTTGCCAATTATCCACATGCCGCTGACGTACCCGTGTGATGACTAATTCATGTGCTTTAACATCTCGACTGACCGTTGAGCCTGCGCCAACCGTAGCACCAGTCCCAATGGTCAATGGCGCGACTAATGCACTATTCGACCCAATAAAAGCATCTGCCTCAATCGTGGTGGTATGTTTATTCGCCCCATCATAATTACACGTAATGACACCTGCGCCAATATTAACCCCTGCCTCGATGGATGCATCTCCAATATAACTTAAATGATTTGCTTTTGTCATTGGGCCTAATGTTGATTTTTTCACTTCCACAAAATTACCCACAGCCGCATTTTCATAAATATGACTTTCAGGCCTGATCCTTGCATATGGCCCAATCACTGCGGATGAGTCCACTTGACTACCGTCAATAATACTATAAGGTTTAACTTTCACACCGTCACCAATGACACAGTCTTTCAGTATCACATTTGCACCAATAACACAATTTTTGCCAATAGTGACGTTCCCTCGCAATAATACGTTGACATCAATCCACGTATCATAACCGATTGTGGCCTGACCTCTGACATCAAATCTAGCCGGATCAGCAAGGCTAACACCTTGATCCATGATTCTTTCTGCAACTGACAGTTGCCATTGGCGTTCTAGCTTGGCTAATTGACTTCGGGTATTAACCCCCATGATTTCTAAATTATCAATGGGTTGTGTTACCTTAATCGAGGTTGCATCCGCACCAGCTAATTCAACAATATCTGTTAAATAATATTCGTGCTGTTGATTTCGATTACTGAGTTGTGGTAACCACTGTTTTAACTTATCGGCTGGGGCACAACAAATCCCTGTATTAATTTCATTGATTTGTTTTTGTAAATCAGTTGCATCTTTTTCCTCGACAATCGCTTCTACTTCACCAAAGCGATTGCGCAAAATACGCCCCAATCCTGACGGGTTATCAACGGTTGTTGTTAACACGCCTAACGCTTCTGGACCGCAAATATGGACTAAATGAGCTAGTGTCTCATGATTGATCAGTGGCACATCTCCATACAATACTAATACTTGATGATCATCTGGAATATAAGGCAAGGCTTGTGCCACCGCATGGCCCGTTCCTAGTTGTTCAGATTGTTCCACCCAAGTAATTGGCACATCGGTTAAAGATTGCTGTAAACGGTTGCCTTGATGGCCATACACGACAAGTAATTGGTCTAATGTTAAATGCTGGACACTTTCAATCACATGCCGGATCAATGACTTGCCTGCTAATGTTTGCAACACTTTTGGCCGCTCTGAGTACATTCTCGAGCCTTTGCCTGCTGCTAAAATAATGACAGATAACCCCATAACCTTATTCCTTTTAAATCAATTTCGATAATGTTGTGAAAACCATTGCTGTAAAGCATCTTGCTGTACTTGTGTTAGCAGTAAACCATGTTTCGTACGGCGCCATAATAAAGCATTAATATCATAACACCATTCATTTTCGACTAAATAACGGACTTCAGCTTCATATAAATGATGGCCAAAATCTTGTCCAAGGTCCTGATAACTTGTTGCCGATTGTAACACAGCCGGTGTGGCCATGCCATACGCACTGGCTAGACGGTAACAATGCCCTGAGTCTAACCACGGATACTGTTGTTGTAAAAATGTGATAATTGACTCAAAGCTATCTGCTTGCCCCCCTGGCAAGGGTGTGTCAGCTGTTTTACATGGCCCTATATTTGGAAAATAAGGGGCAAGCTGATTAACAACTTGTTGGGCTAGCTGTCGATAGGTTGTCAACTTGCCACCAAAAATCGACAGCCCAAGACGTCGAGTCCCATCATCAACCACATCAATATGGTAATCTCGTGTAATTTCAGCCGCATTGCCTTGGTGATCGTTATATAATGGACGCACACCTGACCAGTCAGAAATAATTTGATCTGGAGTCACTGGTTGATTAAAGTAATCACTTATTAAATCACACAGGTAATGCTTCTCGGCATCATCAATGATGACATTGACTGGATCAGCCTGATAATCAATATCCGTTGTCCCAATGGCCGTATAACGATTCATACCTTGACCATCGAAGCCATACGGTAATGCAAAGACAATACGACCATCTGAATTTTGCAAAATATAAGCATGATCTCCCTCATACAACTTTGGCACAACAATATGGCTACCTTTGACTAATCGTACACTTGCATTTGTTTGAGCCCCCTGCCATCGATCTAATAATTCAGCAACCCAAGGCCCAGCGGCATTCACCACCGCTTTAGCCTCAACCCATTTAACTTGATCTGGCTTATCTCGGTGAACTAGTTTAGCACGCCATGTTTCATTAGATGCCGGTTCAATGGCATCACAACGATAGGGGACAAAAATTTGAGCCCCTTGCTGTTGTGCTTGTTGTACATTTGCCACGACTAATCGAGCATCATCAACACGACAATCATAATAACTAAAGCCAACTTTCCAGTCAGGCTTTAATGGCTCACCCTCTAAACTTTGACGTAAATCGACCTTTTTCGACTTAGGTAGACTCCGTTGACGCCCAGCTAGAAAGTCATATAAGAACATGCCGGATCGAATCATCCATTTGGGGCGTAAATGCTTCGCATGTGGCAAAATAAAGCGTAATGGGTGGATTAAGTGAGGCGCTTTATTAATTAACACTTCCCGCTCTTTAAGGCTTTTTTTGACCAGCTTAAATTCATACTGTTCTAAATACCGTAGCCCCCCATGAATTAGCTTACTACTTGCTGAAGAGGTCGCCCAAGCTAAATCATTTGACTCACAAAGGGTCACAGATAAGCCTCTTAATGCGGCATCTGCTGCAACTCCAGCCCCATTGATACCTCCCCCAATCACTAATACATCAGTTTGTAATGTTGTCTTGTTTGTCATATTGCTTAAAAAAGATATTCAAATAATGGGCATAGTATAGCGCGAAACAAAGCGATTAGCAAAAGTTACACATCACTGGTGTTTGTTTGAATTTGTCCTGACTTGATTAAGCACCGCAAAATTTGATAATGATCTTCTGCCATTTGTGTTGCCATGTCATTAACAATAACATGACAAGGAATCCATTGGGCTGACATTGCATCATCTGAAGGACTAATAGTTGGCAAAGTCTCTAGCTGTCCCTGAAAGACTGAAACATGGGTGATGGTTCGGCCTCGCACCGATCGATCTGGATGGTCATAAACAGTGGTCAAGCAATGATTTTTATTTAACCAATCATCAGATATATCAATCTGTGTTTCTTCTCTTAATTCACGTTTTATCCCACTTTGTATGCGCTCATCCTGATCTAAGAAACCTCCTGGTAGTGCCCATAATTGTTTTGCTGGTTGATTTTTTCTTTGAATCAATAATATATGTTGGTTGATAACAACACAGGCATCAAGTGTTACAAACACAGGCGGATATGGGGCGTACTGCCACGCTGCTTTATACTCAGCAACTGCTTGATATTCCTGACGAAGGTATTGATATAAGTCTGTTTGCATAAAATCTTCAAGCCAATAATAACTACTATCTGCCTCAGTTGGGCAGACTAAAAAATGAGGATCAATCTGTTGCTGGCCAAAATAAATATCACGCCACTGACGCGCATTGAGCTGATAGTAATTATCAACGGCAACATACGACCAATGATCAAATAGTGATAAATAAAAAGTCGAGGCATCTTTATTATGCCCAATCAAGGCAACTGTTTCCCCCTGTTGGCAATAAGCCTGAACTGTTGTTGCCACTTCATCGCGCCATGCTTCTAAATTATAATACCAATCGGTTAATGGCGCTAAAATAATTCGTTTAAGGTCAATGCCAATATTGTTTAAATCTGCTTGCATCATTGCACGCCGCTGTTGATATGAAAATGGATTTTGAATACTCGGGGCTCGTTGCGATGAGCCAATTAAAATAACGATACGTTGGCAGATTGTTAAAGCCTTTTGAATATTATGTAAATGCCCTTTGTGAAAGGGTTGAAAACGGCCAATAAAGACACCGATATGATACTGAAATTTCATGTTTAAAACACTTATTTGTTCGATAATGGAATGGATTCAGTGATACGTGCTAAAAGCTTTCTTGCCATTGCTTGTGAGACAAAATGCCCTTGCTGAGTAAGCACATGAATTTGCCACATTGGTAAATCGTGCCATGTTTGATCAGTTTGATGGATCCATAACTGATATGTTTTATCCTGATATTGAATTTGCCACAAATCATCCCGTTGATGATCTACTAATTGAATCATATTGGCAGATTCAACAGCTTGTTGCAGTGTTTGAGAAACCTTGACTTGCCTGCCCCACATTCTAAGCAACGGATTATTTGTGGTGATTAATTCAAAATAAACTCCCGTTTGTGTGACAATAACACCGGGTAACCACTGAATTAAGTGTGCACTGCTTAGATGCTGGCCTGATAATTGCTGATTTAAATCACTCAATAGTTTTGAAGTAATAGCTTGTTTTACCTGCCCTCCTGAAGTCGTTGTCAACTTAACCAAGGTATGATAATCGTCATAATGCCGCTGCAGTATGAGATGGTAAGACTCTTTTTGATATTCGACAGGAATAATCGTTGATAAATGGACTTTTGACCCAACTTGCCAATCCATATTGTCTTTTAATGTATTAATAATTAAATGCCCTGTCACACGTGGTGGTTCACTGACCATTAATACCAAGCCCTTTGATTCATTTGAAAGCTGTGTTTGCACAATTTGTAAATTCTTTTGACGAATATAGGCAAGATTATAATTTTGGTCATATTGAGGCGGCTTTAAAACAACATGGGCTTGCTTTCGCGATTCAGATAATGCTGCTTCACTAGGCAAGTTTTTTTGAGCATCAAATGTTAAAGCTGGTGCAATCTGTTTTCTTGACAAAGTGTCTGGTAATTTTAATGGTTTAGACAAAGGCTTGATGTGTTGTGTATAATCAAATGCATGATCTGCACACCCACTAATTCCCATTATAGTTAAAAAAAGGCAAGTAATATGACGTTTTCTCATGAGATTTTCCTATGTGTTTAACAAGCCGGTAAATTTACAGCTAACCCCGCTTGTGCGGTTTCCTTGTATCTTGTCGACATATCTTGACCTGTCTGCATCATTGTTTTAATCACACTATCTAATGGCACTACATGTGTTCCATCGCCTAATAATGCAAGTTTGGCAGAATTCACGGCTCGCATTGCTCCCATGGTATTACGCTCAATACAAGGAATTTGGACAAGTCCTTTGATTGGATCACAGGTCATTCCTAAACTATGTTCCATGGCAATCTCAGCAGCATTAGCGATTTGTAATGCATTTGCTCCATAAAGCGCAGCATAACCGGCAGCTGCCATCGATGATGCAACCCCAATTTCTCCCTGGCATCCGACTTCAGCCGCCGAGATAGAAGCACCTTTTTTATATAAAATCCCAATCGCTGCTGTTGTCAGCATAAAGTCAATAATTGTTTGTTCATCTGACGGATTATTCACTAAATAGTATTTCATCACCGCCGGAATAACACCCGCTGACCCATTCGTCGGTGCAGTCACCACTTTTTGACCTGCGGCATTTTCTTCATTAACAGCGATGGCAAACATATTCATCCAGTTCATATCATGATAACCAACTTTATCTGCCATTAAACGTTCTGTCATGCTCGCCGCACGACGTTTAACCTCTAGCCCGCCTGGCAAAATGCCTCGATGAGTTTGGCCACGTTGAATGGAATCATCCATTACATGCCAAATCGCCATAATTTGAGATTTAACCTCTTCTGGCGATCTTTGGCTAATTTCATTATGCCACATCAATTGAGGAATTGTCAGATCATGCTCTTGTGTCAATGCTAAAAGTTCTTTGGCTGTTGAAAATTCATAAGGAACTTCAACGATATTAGCTGGCTTAGGATCATTCTCAGCCATAGCCTCGGCACTCAGAATAAATCCACCTCCAATTGAAAAAAACGTTTGCTCAACTAACACCTGTTGCGCTTGATATAAAACAAAACGCATTCCATTAGCATGTTCTGGCAAAGCCTCATTATGAAAAACAATCGCATCATTCAGATTGAAAGCGACTTGATATTTACCTAATAATTGAATCATTTCATTTTCATTAATCGCTTGACGTGCTTGTTCAGCTGCTTGAATATCAATGGTTTGTGGCTGATAACCTAAAGCCCCATACACAACTGCTTTATCGGTCGCATGCCCCTTCCCAGTTAAGGATAATGATCCATATAAATGAATGACCAGCTGATCAGCTTTAGCAAGCAAAGCCTCCTCCTGCTGGTTTAAAAATGTATAAGCAGCCCGCATTGGACCAACCGTATGTGAAGATGATGGCCCGATACCAATCGAATATAAATCAAAGATACTAACGCTCATTTTTCCGACACCCTTAAGATTAGTATTGAAATAAAGTTATTTCCCACCATAAAATACCCCCTGCAAAAAGTAAATATTTATAGTACAATAGATCCGGCTATCGATTAAAGGAACTGCTTTGTGTTAACAGACCAAATTAAAACCATTATTCTATACTGTCTGCCTAAAAAAAGTTTAACAAAATTGGCAAAAAAAATCGCTAACAGTCAACGTCCTTGGCTTAAAAATTGGTTGATTCAAAAAGCCATGCGTCAATTTAATATCCAGCTTGATCAAGCAGTGATTTCTGATCCGCAGGCTTATAAAAGTTTTAATGCTTTTTTTACACGTCAATTACAACCTTCAGCACGCCCGATTGCAGCTGCGGATTTGGTCAGTCCAGCAGATGGAACGCTGAGTCAAGCTGACCGAATTAACAATGATACGTTACTTCAAGCAAAAAAAGAAACGATTAAAGTTTCTAAACTTATTGGTGAATCCATGCCTAATTTACAAAGCTTTTTCACCATTTATTTAGCACCATCTAATTATCACCGTATCCATATGCCGATCACTGGCCAGCTAGTTAAAACAAGATACATCCCAGGGGCATTTTTTCCAGTTAACCCACATGCAACAAATCATATTACAGGACTTTTTGGCCGCAATGAGCGACTTGTCTGTTTTTTTGAAACCCAGCAGGGACCTTTTATTCTAGTGCTTATTGGAGCAATGCTTGTCTGTGGCATTCATACGCGATGGGAAGGTGAAATTGTCCACTCAAATATGATCCGCGAAAGAAGTTACCAGCAAGAAAACTGGACATTTCAAAAGGGACAAGAAATTGGGTATTTTGCTTTTGGATCCACTGTAATAGGGCTAATGAGCCCTTTTGTCGAATGGACTCAACGCCCCTGTAACTCAGTCGAAATGGGCCAAGACTTGGGAAGTATTTCTTAATTTATGATGAAGATGATTTATGCATCACCCAGCAACGACTTAATACATTATATTTGTTCATCGCTTTATTTTTGAATAAGCGCATAAAATCATTCCGTTTTGGTGCGCGTTCAGCAGTTCCTGCCTTCAATTTAATTCCATACCGATTGGCCCATTTGCGAATAGTTCCATGTTTAAACCCTAGCATTTTTTCAGCCTGCTGATATGTCATTCCTTTATTGGCACACTGCTGTAAAATTTCTTTTGCTGAGCAATTAAATTTGGCACGAACAATGTGTTCAAAGCTACCGGTATATTGATTTGCCATAATTGTGCCCTCCACCTCATTTTTGATAAACTTTCAAATGACATTTTGCCATAGTAAATATTAATAAAGAATTAAATCTTTAAGTTTTTTAACCTTTTGACTTTCAAATGTATTGACATTATAACAAACTCTTGAAAACTTGTCAAATTATAATCATCTTTATCTAACCACTTTATGCATCGAGAGCTTGGTGATGAATACAAACAGATGGGAAATAGGTTTTTAATTCCTGATAAACAGCTTGTGCAACATAAACTGACCGGTGTTGTCCCCCTGTACAACCAATCGCAATATCTAAATAATTTCGCCGAAGCTTACTATGAGCCATTGCCCATTTTTTCATAAAAGCAATAATATCATCAATCATTTGTTGTACAATTTCTTGGCCTTGAAAAAATGACTGCACGGGCTGATCTAGGCCTGTATAGGGCCTTAACATGGGCTCCCAATATGGATTTGGTAAACAACGTACATCAAAAATATAATCAACACGCGGTGGAATTTGATACTTAAAACCAAATGACATAATTTGAATTTGCATTGGATTGCGTGTATCTGATGTCCCGATGGCATTATCAACCATTTTTTGTAATTGATACCCACTGATTTGACTGGTATCTAACACAACATGGGCTTTTGCTGAAAAATATCGTAAATAATCAATATTTTTTTCAATTGCTTCAACAAGACTTTGTCCTGGCTCTGCTAAAGGATGTGGTCGGCGTGTTTGATTATATCGAGCAATCAAGCAGTCCATTTGTGCTGTCAACAACCAATACTCAACTTCCCCATAACATGCTAAGGTACGTTTCAATTGATCCCAGTCACCTTGATAAACAGCCACTGAATAGCTTTCTAAACAAATAGCAATTTTGTCTTGTTTCGCTGTTTCCGTTAAATGATTAATCGTTGGCTCTAAAACAAAAACAGGTAAATTTTCAATCACCAAAAAACCTTGATCTTCAAGCATATTAAGAACAGTGGTCTGCCCTGCACCAGATAGGCTAGCTAAAATAATAATTTTTTGACTCACCCAAATATCCCCATCCGCCAATCTGATTGTGTTAACTGTAAAGCATCAATTAATGCCTCATTCGTCTCAGCATCTCTGACAGATTGTAGCACAGCATCTTGTTTTATAAAGTGAATCAATTGCGCAATAAAACTTTGAGCAGCTGGTTGCTGCTCGGGAAAAACAAGACCAATAAAAATATCTGCCGGCATATCTGTAGCTTCATCAATAATCGGTTCTTGTAATGTTAAAACAGCCACCTCAATGGTTTCTGTTGTAGCTAAAGAGCAATGGGGCAAAACGACCCCTTTACCTAATGCTGTACTTCCAATTTGTTCTCGGGCATAAAACCCTTCATAAATGTCATCACTATTCAAATTCGCATTTTCAGATTCAAACAAATGGCTTAAGACCTCAAAAATACGTTTTTGACTTTCAAAATGTGCTTTTGCTAAAACATTCTCACAACGCAACCGTTGGTAAAATATTTTAGGGGCATTAATAAAATCAACGATATTTTCTTGCTGCATCATTTGTTAAAAGAATTAAATATCTTGCGTTTCAACTTCATCAAAACGCTCATGCTTATGGGCATCATGATGATTTTTCATTTTTTGTTTGTACTTTTTAACTTGCGTTTCTAATTTTTCTTCAACCAAGTCAACAGCAGCGTACATATCTGTATGATCGGCTTTTGCAACAATATCTTGGCCTGGTAAGTTTAATAAAACTTCAACCTGATGTTTTTCACGCTCAACGTCTAATACTACTTTAGCATGGGTAATATTATCAAAATACTTCGCAACTTTATTAACTTTTTCTTCGACATACTGCTTTAAACTATCTGTTACTTCAACATGACGTCCGGTGATTTGCATTTGCATAGTACTGCTCCTTTTTATTTTAATTGCATAAGGGGTCAATATGCCCTTATGATTTTGCCTTACTCTTAAAGATAATCGATTTTTTTAAGTTTGCCAACTCATTAAGCATTGCACTTGATACTTTCTGCGACATTTTGCATAAATCACATATACATTACTAATTTAATGTGTCATTTTTTATTCAAACCTTATGTTCACAGCATATTTTATATTATCATTAATTTAACGACCATAGAAATAATAATGTGTTATGCCACAACCAAATCGATTATTTGTCATCAATGGACGCCCATTGAATCTTTTCCAAATTATTATCATGATTTGTTTAGGAATTGTTTTACTACCCATTGCGATTGTCGGAGCAGTCATTTTTGGCATTTATGTTTTCATTATGCAATGGCGCTTAAAACGAAAATTACGCCAAGAGTTTGAAAAAATGCAAGCTTATGAAGCCAATCAAGACCAATCAAATGATGAAAAAAACAGTGACACTGAACACGGAAGAATTATTGACCAATAGACCAGCTAAGCATTCAACCTTTTTAAAAGCATTTGCTCAACAAAGCCATTTAACAACACAACAAGCAAATGCCGTATTTGAATGTATTATCGAGCAATTTAGTCATGCCTTAGCACAAGGACAGCGCATTGATATCCGTGACTTTGGCTCACTATCAGCGACAATCCGGCATGGCCATGCCGGTAACTTTAGCAACAAGCATTCACAGCAAACGACACTTCAAAATTGTCGTATTCGATTTAAACCCGCTAAATCACTATGGCAATCGCTATAATTGTTTGCCACTACAACTCGATGCCGATGGCAAAGCTTGTTATAATCATTACTTAGCTCATCAATGAATATAACCATCAACCATGCACACTTATCACTCAGATACAATTGTTGCTATTGCAACTGCAACAGGTCAAGGCAGTGTCGGAATTGTTCGCCTATCAGGCCCTGAGGCACAGACCATTGGTCAAAAAATGACACAAACAACATTGCAGCCTCGTTTCGCGCATTTTGCTGATTTTTATGACCATTTAGGCAATGTGATTGACCAAGGCATTAGCCTTTTTTTTAAAGCACCGCATTCTTTTACAGGTGAAAACGTGGTTGAATTACAAGCCCATGGTGGTCCCATTATCGTCAACTTGCTCTTACAAGAAGCCGTTCATCTTGGAGCACGTATTGCTCAACCAGGAGAATTTAGCCAACGTGCCTTTTTAAATGATAAAATTGATTTAGCACAAGCAGAGGCTATTTCAGATTTAATTAATGCGCATTCTGAAAGCGCTGCTAAAGGGGCAATTCATTCACTTCAAGGACATTTCTCACAACACATCCATCAGCTTTTACAAGCCCTGATTGAACTACGGATGCATATTGAAGCAACCATTGATTTTCCGGAAGAAGAAATTGACTTTTTAGCTGATGCTGCATTACAGCAACGATTTAGTCATGTTGCAACACAGCTTGAAAATACAGTGGCACAAACACAACAAGGGGTTTTGCTACAATCAGGCATTAATGTTGTTATTGCAGGTAAGCCTAATGCAGGCAAATCAAGTCTACTTAATGCATTATCAGGCAGTGATAGTGCTATTGTGACAGATATTGAAGGTACAACACGAGACACGCTCAAAGAAACCATTCAAATTCAAGGTATCCCTTTTCATATTATTGATACAGCTGGATTACGATACAGCAACGATATTGTTGAAACAGAAGGCATCAAACGAGCACTAAATGAAATCAAAAAGGCCGATCATTTACTTGTTATTGCCGATGTGCGTGATACAGAAACGGCGCCTATTGAACAAGTTGCTAGCGAATTTTTACAGCAAATCCCCGATACCCTCCCTAGAACATATATTCATAATAAAATTGATTTATTACCATCTAAACCCACTAAAAACAATCAATCAAATCATTTATACATTTCGGCAAAAACAGGTCATGGGTTGTCAGAATTAACTGATT
>CAZAJS010000001.1:43661-50189 GCA_964485635.1 uncultured Francisellaceae bacterium | reverse complement strand
TACTTTTTGAAAGCGACGCTCTAAAGCAGGATCTTTTTCAATATTTTCACGATATTCATCAAGGGTTGTTGCACCTACACAGTGTAATTCACCTCGCGCTAAGGCTGGTTTGAGCATATTCCCTGCGTCCATTGAGCCTTCTGTTTTACCGGCTCCAACCATTGTGTGAATTTCATCAATAAATAAAATAACCTTGCCTTGTTGCTCACTAATATCTTTTAACACTGCTTTTAAACGTTCTTCAAAATCACCTCGATATTTAGCCCCAGCAAGCAATCCGCCCATATCTAAGGATAAAATCTTTTTATCTTGCAATCCTTCTGGAACTTCACGATTGACAATACGCTGAGCAAGCCCTTCGACAATAGCTGTTTTCCCTACACCAGCTTCACCAATTAAAACGGGATTATTTTTAGTCCGACGTTGTAGAACTTGGATGGTTCGACGTATTTCATTATCTCGTCCAATGACTGGGTCAATTTTTCCTTCTTTGGCCCGAGCTGTTTGGTCAATGGTATACTTTTTCAATGCTTCTTGCAGTTCTTCAGCATTTGGACTTTCAACACGTTGACTGCCTCGAACATTCATAATTGCTTGCTCAACATTCGCCTTGCTAAGCCCACCGGCTTTGAATATTTTCTCAACCGTCATATCATCAAATGCAGCTAATAAAAACCATTCACTAGAAATATAATGATCTTGCTGATTTTGGGCATGCTGATTCATTGTTTGCAATACACGAACCAACGCATTTGACGGTTGGACTTGTGTATGTGATGAGGTCGCTAAATGACTAATAGCTTGATCCGCTTTACTTTTTATAAGATCAGCTTGCCCCCCAGCTTGTGTAATGACTGATTTAATGATTCCGTGATCATCATCTAATAATACTTTTAAAACATGCACCGGCTCAATCATTGAGTGATTATGGTTTTGGGCTGTCTGTTGTGCTTGTTCGATTGCTTCTTGGAATTTATTGGTAAATTGATCCATTCGCATGATTGCCTCCTTTCTATCTCATCATGGCATCAAGTCTGATGCGATTATTATTTAATAATCAGGTCAATTAGCGAATTTTCAAGTCGTTTTTGTTTAATTTTGAGACAAAATACGATATTCAACCCCTTTCCTTTGTTTTAATGGATTTTTCGAACAATATGATGCATAACGCATATCAATAAATCGGTTTAAACTGCCTTGATCGCGATGGGCTGGAATGCCTAATCGTGTCGTTTGAATGATTGTGTCAGGGGCATGACCAAGGTCAACAATAAAAAAATCATCATTAAATTGTTGTCCATTCCAATCTTTGACATTAAGCCCAAGACTTCGACAAAATAATGTTTGACCCGATAATAAGTAGCAACTTTGACGTACTCGCCCCCCTGGCAGTGGATTATAATACTGCATCAAAGCTAACATGGTCGGATCAGGCTGAAACACCCTGCCTGATTTGATTAATACAGCAGCCCCTGGTGTTTTGGTTGAAATATTTAAGGAGTCACCCCCTCTGGCATAATACATATACAAAGTCCCAGCCGGTTGCCACAAAGCAGCACGAGTTGGCGTTTTTTTAATAGCATGACTGGCATGATCCATTTGACCACCATAGGCTTCTGTTTCAATAATTTGTGCATACAGCCACTGACCTTGAATATAACGACAAACCACCATGCCAAGTAATTGCCGTGCCACTGTTGTTGCAGATTGATTAAAAAAATAATGCGTTAACGCAGCGAATTGATGGGGTGCTTTTGGCATTAATTTGACTCCATTGTTTCAATGTTAAAATCCCCGCTTGATGTTAACCAAATCGTAACGGCCCCTGTTTTCGCCGTATTATAACCGGTAACACCTGCTTTTTGATATCTTTTAACAATTTTTTGATGCGGATGATCATAACGATTATGCGCACCAGCACTGTAAACGACTACCATTGGATCAACGGCTTGAATAAAAGGAAGCGTTGAAGAAGAATGGCTCCCATGATGCGGCGCTAAAAGGACATCACTATCTAATTGATGATAGTGATAATCCAATAAATAACGTTCCGCTTGACGTTCAATATCCCCTGTTAAAAGTATTTGGTGGCCTTGATATTGAATGGCTAAGACACACGAGGCATTATTTTCATCACCTGAGTCAATGTCATCTAAGGCGACCTGCTGTGGTAAAAACCAGGTTGGGTCATTCATAAACATAAAATTAACAGATCCAATCTGCCAAGAATTTGCCACATCACAGGTTTCTGAAGAGGTATCACCGACTTGATCGCGATTACTAATCACTTGCTTAACAGGCATTTGTTCTAATATGGCTTTAACGCCACCACTATGATCTTGATGGGCATGGCTAACTACGAGTGTATCGATATGATAAATCCCTTGAGCTTGTAAAAATGGCACAATTGTCAAATCTGCAACCGCTGTCTGACGATTAAATGCATCCGCCGTATCATAAACTAAAACGTAATCCTTGACTTGGACTACAACCCCACTGCCTTGCCCAACATCTAAAATAGTAATACGACCAATTTGATCATCCCCGAGTGTCGGGGGTTGCCACAAAGGCAGACACAAAACGAATCCGGCCATTTTATGATGCCATCGAAGTGGGGCAAATAAGATTAGAATGCCAATAATGGCACCTAGCATGACGAGCCAATGGATCTGATGCCACGTAATAAAGGGCGTTAAATGATCAAACCATGATAAACCACTGACCAACCCCTGAATCAGTTGGACAATGGGCCACCAAATCCACGCACCTGTCAACAAACTCATAAATGCAGTGATAAACAATCCGGGAACAATGAACAAGCTGACCAGTGGAATGGCAAATAAATTAGCCGGAACACTGACCCAAGAAAAACCACCAAACCAAAATACAGTGACAGGAATCAAAGCCGTTGATAAGAAAATTTGTGGATAAAGCCATAAGCGCCACTTTGATCGAACACTTTGTAATATGGTTGTAATATATAACAAAAATGCCACAGCTGAAAAAGACAACCAAAAACTAACTTGCCATAGGGCCAAAGGATTCCACAAGGCAACAATTAAAGCGACCCAAAATAAAATCTTACGCCTGGCCATCCGATGATGGCCAAACCAACAAATAGCCACCACCAATACCATTAAAAAAGCCCGCTGAGTTGGAATGGAAAAGCCGGCTAAAGCAGCATAAATCCCCGCGGCACTAATGGCAAAAAAAGTCGCGACGCGTTGAGCCGGCTGCCAAATACAAAGTCTTGGAAAACAGGACCATAAAAACCGCATCAAACCAAAGACAAAAGCACTAATTAACCCAATATGCATGCCAGAAATCGCAATTAAATGAGCAGTCCCTGTTTGCTGAAAACGTTGCATTAGCGGTTTGTCAATATTCGAACGGTCCCCAATTAATAAGGCTAATGCAACACCTTGAGCCGTTGAATCACTGATTTGCTTCTGAAGAAATTGTTTCAACACATATCGGTAATGTTGAACTAAGTAATAAAGATGATTGTCATAGCCATCAAACTGAGCTTTTGAATATCGAGAAACTAATCCGGTACCAATAATTCGTTGCTGTTGCAACCACTGCGCATAATTAAAATTATAAGGATTATTAAACCCCTGTGGCTGACGAACACGCACCTTAAATGTCCATTGTTGCCCTGGGGAAATTTGATGAATATCAAACTGATCATTATCAAAAGCAGTTAATTGCAATCGCCCATGGGGTGTGTCAAACTTAAAACGAACATAATCTTGCCCACCCTCAGGGATGCTTGCCACAATCCCTGGCGTTGCAATAAATTCGTTGAGTCGCTCATTTGGATATGTTTGCTCAGCTGCTTGCCACATCGTGACCCCATGCCATGCGAGCAATCCAAATAGGATCATCAAAAGTAAACGGCCTTTATACCACCATAACGCTGCCCAATTCATCCGGCACCTCAATTGATGTCGGTTGACCTAACGTCACAGCAATTTTTTTATAACGTGATTGCCTACCTGTCAAACAGTCAACCTGTCTTAATTTCACGCCTAACCACTGAGCGATCATGGTTCTTAAAGCAGTATTCGCCTGATTATCAACAGCTGCTGCGGCCACTTTAATTTTTAAATGCCCATTATAAAGACCGACGACTTTCATGACTTTTGCATTAGGCTGTAAATAAATTGCAAAAATCAGCTGGTCGGATGTTACCTGCATTTGTATTTCCCTGCTAATTAGAAGAAAAAGCCTTTGACCAAAATTTGCAATGAAAACAAAATTAAAATAGCAATCATTGGGGCAAAGTCCAACCCTGATTGATTCGTCGGTAACCGCTGTCGAATTTTTGTTAAGACTGGTTCAGTTAATTGAAATAATACCACAATGGCAGGATTATAGTTATTCGGATTAAGCCAACTAGCAATGACGCGAAAAATAATCAGCCAAGTATAAAGTGACAGTGCACCTAAAATTAACTGGATCAATGCAACAATGAATAATGCTGGACTAACCCCTTGACCTTGCAAAAGCATTAAAATAATACTCTGGACCAACCAAGTTAAATAGGCTAACACCACAGCCGCAAAATCCATTCCACCCAAGCCTGGTATTATTTTACGTAATGGCTTTAACAATGGACTTGTTACCCGACATAATAATTGACAAATAGGGTTATAGAAATCAGCTTTTACCCACTGTAAAAAAAACCGCAATAAAACAGCATAAGCAAATAAGCTAAATAAAATACGCACCCAAAATTCTATCAATGCGGATAAAGCACCACTCATTGATCTGCTCCTTGCTGTGTTGTTTGATGATGCTCAATGCCATTTTTAGCAGTTTGTGCCAATGACTCGGATCGTGCAATATTTGCTTGCATGGCATGCTGGACCATGTCACCAAACCCTTGTTTTTCAAAAACATCTAATGCAGCAGCGGTTGCTCCGCCTTTCGAAGTCACATTTTTTCTTAATGTCTCAACATCATCACTACTTTCAATCGCCATTTTAGCACTGCCTAAAAATGTTTGTAAAACTAACAGCTTAGCTTGCTGACTTGTGAGCCCTTCCTGTTGTGCTGTTTCCATCATATGACGCATCATTTCAAAAACATAAGCGGGCCCTGAGCCAGATGTCGCTGCAATTGTATCAATCAATTTTTCCTGATCAACCCACACCACAACGCTTGACGCCCGCAAAATATGCTCAGCGATTTCCTTTTGCTGTTGTGAAACATTGTCATTTGCATAAAGTCCAGCCGCCCCACATTGAAACATCGCTGGCGTATTCGGCATGCTTCGAACAATTGCCGCTTTTTGACCAAACCACTGTGTTAGTTGCTCAACCTGAATGCCGGCAGCAATACTAATCAACAACGGTTGTGTGTGACGAACGGTTGTGGAAATACTTGCGGCAAGCTGTTGCATTGATTGTGGCTTGACGGCTAATACAATCACATCAGCATGCTCAACCCCTTGGTCAAGATCGGTTGTTGTATCAACACCATACTGTGTTTTTAAATGCATCAGCTTATCTGTATTATGATCCACAACCGTGATCAAATCACTTGAAACATCATTTGCGATCAGTCCGGCAATTAAACTTGTTGCCATATTACCGCCGCCAATAAAACAAATTTGTGCTTTCATTTATTATCCCCTATGTTTAAAATCTTAATCTTGGCGTAAAAGCCATCCTGACAATCATTGATCCATGTTATAAATGTTAGCGCAAATAACCTGAATAAAACAAGGCTTCATTCCATGCGACAACAAATTGTCTTTGCGTCTCAAAATGCGGGTAAACATCGCGAAATTCAAGCCCTTTTACCAGAATATCACATCATTCAGCCGGCGACATTGCATCACATTGATATTCCTGAAACAGGGAAAACTTTTGTTGAGAATGCATTAATTAAGGCGCGTTTTTGGTCACAACAAATGCAAATGCCCGTGCTTGCGGATGATTCCGGATTAATGGTGGATGTCTTACATGGGCAACCCGGCATTCATTCTGCCCGCTATGCCGGTGCTGATGCAAATGATGAAGATAATCTAACGAAACTCCTTAATGCCATGACAAACCAATCAAATCGGGCAGCGCAATTTGTTTGTTGTGTGGTATTTTTACGCCATGCTGATGATCCTTTACCCATCATTGCTTATGGGCAGTGGCATGGTCAAATTGCTACATCTGCACAGGGGGCTGAAGGATTTGGCTATGACCCTATTTTTTGGTTGCCTGAAGCCAAAAAGACAGTCGCACAATTATCGGCTGGTCAGAAAAATCAAATCAGTCACCGGGGGCGGGCCTTGGCAAATTTTAAATCACAATTACAACAGGAGTTTAAAGGCCATGAATGAAGTCATTTATTTTGCGGGGGGATGCTTTTGGGGCATTGAATATCACATGCAACAACATCACGGAGTTGTCAGCACAACGGTTGGCTATATGGGAGGCCATATTACCAATCCAGATTATCAAATGGTTTGTCAAGGACATACAGGCCATCTAGAAGTGGTTAAAGTTGTTTATCAACCCGATATTA
>CAZAJS010000001.1:0-43651 GCA_964485635.1 uncultured Francisellaceae bacterium | reverse complement strand
CCAAGTGTTTTTTTGAAATTCATGATCCAACACAAACTGATGGTCAAGGCGCCGATATCGGCCCGCAATATTTAAGCGCTGTGTTTTACACAACGAACCAACAAGCCCATCTCATTAAAGCATTGATCCACCGACTCATCCAACAAGGTCTAGAAGTTACCACCCAATGCCAACCAGCTGATACATTTTATCCAGCCGAAAATCATCACCAAAATTATATTCAACGTCATGGACATCATGTTTTATGTCACCGTCGTGTCAAGCGATTTACATTTGATTGATTTTAGTACCAAATTATGACATGATAAGTCCACTATTGATATAGGCTGTTGCTATGATGCCTTGGTTTTCTAATACTACGTTTTCAACTGCCTTAGATAAAATAGGCTTTATCTTGACGGTCATTGTCGTGATGGCTTGTTCAATCAATAAACCTGTTTTAAATATTGCTGGGGCAATGTTGCTACTGGTATTTATTCTTTATGTCATACAACAGCCTGATTATTTAAAAAAAGCGTTGCATCATCCAATGGTCCTTGGGTGTTTAATTTGGTTATCATGGTTAGCACTTACTATCTTATACGCCAGTAATCGACTAGACGCTTTATACGCATTTAAAGGCTATAATTGGTTATTATATCCATTAGTTTTTTTCCCATTTCTATATCAACAACATCATCGAATTCGCATTGCCTTAGGGGCGTTTATCGGGATGATTGCAGTATTTTTAATTGCCATTTATGCCAACCGATTTATATTACCCCATGAATGGAATATTATTTTACAATCCGGTGGTGTTGCGCCTGTCCCTGCCATTCATTTTAATACAGCTGTGATTTTTATGTTATTGATTGTCGCCTCATATAGCTTATTGCCCTATGCTAAAGCTTATTGGCAACAAGGTTTATTATTGTTAATGGGCCTAAGTGCTTTATTTGCTGAAGTCGCGATTAATACCAGTCGAATGGGATATGTCACTGAAATCATATTAATATTCATTATTTTAGTATCACGATGGCGTTTAAAAGGACTTGGTTTATTTATTGTGATTGCTGGCATTGGCTTAACTAGCCTGAATTATTTGTCACATACCTTTTCCCACCGTGTGACTCAAGGAACCAATCAAGTAACGCAATATTATAATGCTTGGACAACCAATGACCATCAAGCAATGAAACATGTGGCTAGAACCAGCGTTGGCAGCCGATTATTGCATTTAGATATTATGTCTCAGAATATGCCGCATGAATCGTTATGGCGTAATTTATTTGGATTTGGGATTAGTGCCGATAATTATAAACAACAATTTTATCGATTTATCGAGCGCTACCCAAAAGATAGCATTTACTATGGTGTTCAACCGGCCTATGGAGGGCCTGATAATAATTATTTACGCAGTTGGGTTACCACCGGTTTACTTGGGGTGGCGTTAATGGTGGCCTTATTAATGACTTGGTTGCATATTGCTCGCTATTTACCGTCCCCTTATCAACAAATCGGACGTTGCGGTTTATTGATTTTTGCGCTGGGCAGTGCATTTGCTAATCCGCTTATGAACCTACAAATCCGGACAATGTGGGTACCTGTTTTTCTATGCTTTATGATGTGGCCATACCCTTCATTGATGCCTAACAAAACAAAGTAATTTTTGTTGCTTAATGATAAATATGCTAAACTATTGTTTATCTTAACACGAAATTTAGCATTAACCACCCATGGCAACATTCCCAGCACTGCTTTGCAACCGTGTCACTAAATTAATCATTGGTCCTTTCGTTAAAGGGCTTGGTTATGTGTTCCATGCCATTTTTCCTAATAAACGTTTTACCTTACCGGCACAAGCGAAACCACTGCTTCGATCCAAGTCACATAAGACCATTCCTCGAATTTTATGGCAGACCAATTTTACTAATCAAGCGACCCTTCCGGTTTATTTGAACTATTTATGGAACCGTTTAATGGCACCCCGCTTCGCCTATCGCTTTATGGTCACACAGGATCGGGATGAATATTTACAACAGGCCCATCCAGATGTTTATCAAGCCTATCAACGCTTAACGGTAGGCGCTGCACAAGCCGATTTATGGCGTCTGGCTGTGTTATATGATCAAGGAGGCGTTTATTTGGATATGGATGGATGCTTGATGACTCGGTTAGAAAAGCGTTTAAAAGAAGATCAGCAACAATTATTTATCACGAATCGTAAAAAACGCTTTACCAATTATTTTATTGCTGCAGCACCGGGTAATTTAGCTATTAAACAGGTTTTAGATCAAGCATTAGATAATATTGCCCATCACCGTGTCGAATCTGGTGTTTACCATTTAACCGGTCCAGGCGTGCTGAATCAAGTATTAACAACAAATGAACTGAAACATCGAAATTATCGCTATACATGTATTCAAGGGGTACTGACCAATCAACATTTTCAATATATTGACAAAGATGATGGCAAAAAATGGACACAAATCCCCAAAGATCAAATTATTCGTTAATTTTTAAATCTTAGTCAGTGCTTTTTGTAATCGGTGATAAAGTGATTGAATGAAAGATTGCCATTGTGTTGCATTGTGCTTTAATGCAAAACGTGCTGTCATGACAAATGTAAAATAGTACGTGCTTACATTTAAATAATGACTTAAATGACTCGGTAACCGTTGATGTAACCGGGTTAACATAGTATCTAGACGGTCAATATCATTCATCTTCATACGAACCATTAAACGTGCCACTTCATACCCAATTGGATAAACTCCCCAACAGTCAAAATCAATTAAAATGTGATGTTGATATAAGTTCTCACCATGTAAATCATTATGGGTCACCACAAAAGGAAATGATGTGACTAATGACTCCATTGATGCTAATAAGTCCACGTCAAAGCCATATTGTTTCAAAACCTCTTGTGCATAAGGCTTTTGATCATGATAAAATACATAGGCTTCAAATGCTTCTGGGTCAAATACATAATCCTCAGGAACGGGCAACTGGCTTAAATACACCACAGTATCTAATAAACATGGCATCAAATTGTCTGGCGCAATTGGCGTTAATTGCGGAAAAAATTCAGCATAAATGATGGTTGTTTGCTTAGCCTCGAGACATTTAACTAATGCCGGAATGCGCAACTTTTCAGGATCAATCAAAGGGTAAATATGTTGATAAAAAGCATGAACCCGTTGTAAGTCTTGGGACGTATTTAAATAAATTTTTTCAAATAACGTCATTGTCCCTAGGGTGACTTTTCGATAAATATTCATCACCTCTGACCCACCCGTGGCACTTAAAAAGGCTACTTGATCATAATGAATAAATTCAATACTAGGATCATAAACGCCAAGGGCTTTTTCATAGGCTTGATAAGCCTTTTTATCACGCAAAAATCGACATAAATATTTAAGATAAGACCACTGTGTTATTTGGGCCGGCACCCAATAAGCTGGTGGGTACAACTGGATGCGCCAATAAGCCCGCCATTTTAAAAAAAATTTCGCCACTTTTTTGAAAGACAACATCACAATGGATCACTTAAGTCTCATGCGGAGTATGCATTTTATTTCTTTGCTGTTGCTTTTGTTGCTGTTTTTGCTGGCGGCGTTGTTCAGCTGTGATATTCGCCTCTGCACCAATATGAGCTTGCCCACGTTGCTTAGCCAACGTTTGCTGATATTGTCGTTCAGCAAAACGTTGTTTTTGTTCGGGAGTTAATCGATCATAGCAGTGATGGCAACTGACCCCTTTTTCATAAGTATCTCGTTGCTTATCGGCCTCAGTAATCGGCATACGACACGCATAACACTGATCATAACTGCCTTGTCGTAAGGCATGGGTCACAGCAACACGATCATCAAAAACAAAACACTCCCCTTGCCAAAGACTGTCTTCTTCTGGAATTTGTTCTAAGTATTTTAAAATACCACCTTTTAGATGATAAACCTCATCAAACCCATATTGACGCAAATAAGCCGTTGATTTTTCACAGCGGATCCCACCCGTACAAAACATGGCAATACGCTGATAACGACTGTTTTTTAAATTATTTTCTACATATTTAGGAAATTGCCGAAATGTTTCCGTATGAGGATTGACTGCGTATTTAAATGTTCCAATGGCAATTTCATATTCATTGCGCGTATCAATGGTCAATGTTTCAGGATCTGAAATCAGATCATTCCAATCAGCAGGCTCGACATAATGACCAGCCATTTCAGGGGGATGAATCCCATTGACCCCTAAGGTGACGATCTCTTTTTTAAGCTTAACTTTTGTCCGATAAAAAGGCTTATTGTCATGATAAGACAGTTTATAATCAATATCAGTCAACCGTGGATCTGATTTTAAATAGACTAACAATGCATCAATCCCTTGCTGCGTTCCAGCAACGGTGCCATTAATCCCTTCTTCAGCAAGCAATAAGGACCCTTTAATCCCATGATGATTCATCACCTCGAGTAAAGGGGAACGCATTGCTTGATAGTCAAACAAATTAACAAATTTATATAAAGCACAAACGACATAAGGATTAGTTTGTTGCATATGATGAATTTCCACTTTTTAATGCGTTATCCTTATTTTAGGCAAAAACTGCTTGAAATGACAATTGAAATTTTCAATTTCACTTGACTTGTATCAAGCCACGACGAAACAGGGTTTTAAATGGGGTCGACTAATAAATTATGTAAATAATCTTGTACTTGTTGCATTTGATTATCAGTTGCTTGATCAAGTGACTGAACACATAAAAAAGACAGGTCAGAACGTTTTTTGATATGGGTTAAGGTTTTTTCAAACCGGTCTTGCTGTTTGCCTTTGCGGTTACTGAAATCAATACAATCATACCCATCCCAACACGTTTTAGCTCGTCGTTGATTTAACATGGTTTGAGCATAATAACCAATAGGCCATAGCTGATCTTTACTACGAAAGCGGTATTGCAAATGCGTTTTTTTAAATGTGGTTGAAAAACATGCATTAAATAGTTGTTTTTCAATAGGAACCGGCGCATGGGCTAACCGAAATGCATGAAATCGCCCCGATGTCCCATTTTTATGCCACCCATTGAGCCCAATTTTACCTTTGTCCCAAGTGATCAATTGGCGCATTTTTTTAATCAACCACTGCTTGCCTTGCCATATGCCTCGAAAAATAGGCTGGCCTTGATCAAAAAAATCACTTGGCTGGCAGGGACTAACCACAAACATATCGTCATTTAAATAAATAAAATAATCCGATAAATGGGGAATTTTTCCTAGCATTAACTCAATAGACCGTGAATTAAATGTTGGTAAAAAGGCCTGATCATCATTGACAAAAATTGTTTGATGATCAATGATTGTCACGTTTAATCGCGCTTGAACCGATGCGCTTAACCATGAAGGATGCTGTTGATCCGTGATAATAAAAATCCGATTCAGCCATGGCATATTTTGCCGAGCTAATTGCACTGAGTAGTACAATTCATCACAATTGTTAAACCGTGTTTCATGGCAAGCATGTGAATCTAATGATGCATCTTGTGTTTTAGATTCCCATGCTTGCCGCTTTTTTTGATGTGTTGGATCTTGCCCATTGACCCAGGTAAAGACAGCATCAATCATTATCCCTTCTCCTATTATATGAATCATCTTGTTTATTGATTTGCTCATAAAGCTCTATATAACGTGATGCAATATAGTCTGGAGCATAATATTGCATCATGTGATAACCGGTTTGCGCCATTTGTAAACGCAGCTTAGGTTTCTCATAGTAGCGAATGATGGCCTGTTGTATTGCTTCAGCATCTTTTGAAGGGACTAACAATCCATTAAACTCATGGTGAACAATATCGACAATGCCCCCAACGCTACTGGCAATAATCGGGACCTTAGCTTGCATGACATCTAACAATGAAGAACCTAAGCCTTCATACAAAGAAGGAAAAACAAACAGATCAAAAATAGCGATATAATCCCCTACATTATCCACAAAGCCTTCAAATGTAATATTTGTTAACCCTTGGGCTTGCTGACGATAAAACATCGCATCTGGACCTTGTCCTAATAAAATAAAATGGATCTGCGGGTGTGTGACTTGTAGTTTTTTAGCTGCTTGAATTAAATAATATTGCCCTTTATGCTTATTACAAAGTTCACCGATATGGCCAATGATAAATTGGTTTTTGAAGCGTTGCCGTAGTTTTTCAATATTTGTGGTATTCGTTTCAAGTCGTCCATAAGCACTTGGAATCACCACTGAATGAATCCGTTTCGATAATTGTGCCACTTTTTGTTGAATCACACTCGATAATGCGATGGTATATTGCGCTTTTTCATAGATTTTCTTATTAAACAAATTATGTTTGATAGGATGATCAACACGACGTGTCACGATATAAGGAATTTGATATCTTAAAAACATCAATAAACAAAGTTGAGCAGCTTTTGTTTCATGCGCATGAAGCAAGCGACTATTTTTAATTTTTTTCAAATGTAAAAAATAAGGCTTACCAATTTGAATAATTTTAAGATTTTTAACAGTTTTGGCCTTTTCGGCTAAGTCTGAATCTTTTCTTGTTACTAACTGTTGTAGATAGCCTTGTTTAGATAACTGACTGATCAGCAATAATGTTTGACGTTCACCACCCCGAAATCCTTTTGCTAAATTAATATGTGTGATTGGTTGCTGATTTGTCATATTAATCCCAATTGCATTTTAAAAATCTATTTTCGGTTATGTTTATCTAAAAAACAAAGATATGTTGCATGCTTAACATTGAATTAATGTCATCATAATTTTTTTTGCCTTTCAAGCAACTTTAATTGTCGATAAAAAATCGAATGGGAATGGCAACAGGCAATGATAAAACCATACTTGCCATCTAAAAACCCTCGTCGAATACAATATACTTTGAAAAATCCGATTAAGGGTTTTAAAATCAGTGTCCCTAAAGTAGCTTTTTTTCCTGATTCATGGCGTTTCTTTGCACCTAATGTAGTATAGGTCTGCATTTTTGCTAAGACTTCTGAGATGGATTGAATTGTTTCATGCTGAATACATAGGTTAACTGCTTGAATCTGGCCCTCTGTGATTAAACGCTCATGGATAATTGCATTATCAAAAGTTGCACTTCCTCGCCTAAAAAGGCGTACATGCCGCTCTTTTGGACCATAACTGTAACGAATTTTTTTGCCACGAAAATAACCAATACGTAATAAACTCACTGCACTAGCCTGATGCGGTTTGCTCAACCATTGTTGCAATGCGTTGCCATCTTTTTCTAACAAAAATTCATCGGCATCTAATGATAAAACCCAATCACTAGTGGCTTTTTCAAGTGCTTTATTTTTTTGAGCTCCAAACCCAAGCCAATCTTGATGATAAACACGGGCTCCATACGATTTAGCAATGGCAACGGTTTGATCAGTACTGCCTGAATCAACGACAATCAACTCATCAGCCCATTGAACTGATTGTAAACAGCGTCCAATATTATCCTCTTCATTTTTTGTAATGACAATGACACTTAATGTCGGCATTTTCAATCACCTTATTTTTGCCTCTTGATGGATGCATTTGATCAACACCTTAATTGCATTTAGTTAACGTCAATTCAATGAAAAAGATCCAACCATCCGATCAAAATAACAAAGTATTTTATCAATTTGAAATAAGATAATTATATATTGCTTTTAAGTAAAATACAAATCGGCAGACAATTGACTGATACAGTCAGTTTCATATCAGTCAATGGTTTCATGAGATAAATGGTGATTTAGACAATATATTTATTGACAAGCTTAACAAAACGGGCCGGATCATCAATTTTTGCCCCTTCTGTTAATAAAGCTTGCTGATACAGTACTTCAGATAATTCATTAAAGCGTGTATCATCAACTTCTTCTTTTAAACGTTGAATCACAGGATGTTGTCCATTAATTTCTAAAATCGGCTTCATGCCACCAAGCCCCGGCATCATTTGACCGGCTTCTTCCATTAACTTTTGCATATGCAGTGTCATGCCATAATCATTGACAACCACACAACTTGGTGAATCTGTTAGCCGTTTTGAAAGACGGACATCTTCAACTTGATTTTTAAGTGCTTCTTTCATTTGCTCAATAATTTTTTCATATTCTTTTTCTTGAGCTTCATGGGCTTTTTTGTCTTCTTCTGTTTCAAACTGACTTAAATCAACATCACCTTTTAACACAGATTTCAGTGTTTTGCCTTCATATTCAGTAAAGTGTGACATCACCCATTCATCAACACGGTCACTGAGTAAAAGCACTTCAATGCCCTTGGCACGGAAGGCCTCTAATTGCGGATTATTTTTCGCAGCATTAAAGCTTTCTGCAGTAATATAATAAATGGTCTCTTGGCCTTCTTTCATACGAGCAATATAGTCATCTAATGATACATTTTGCACGTTTGTATCTTCATGTGTTGAAGCAAAGCGAGCAAGTTTCGCAATTTTGGCTTGGTTATCATGATCTTCAGCAAGTCCTTCTTTTAGAACAGTGCCAAAATTATTCCATAATTTCTGATAATCTTCAGCATGGTTGCTTGCTAAACCACTTAACATGCTTAAAACTTTTTTCGTTGTGGCTTTTTTCAATTTATGAATCACACGATTATTTTGCAATAATTCTCGTGAAACATTTAATGGTAAATCATTCGAGTCAATTAAACCTTTAACAAACCGTAGATACGGCGGTAATAAGTCTTCATTTTCCATAATGAAAACACGTTGAACGTATAACTGTAAACCTGATTTACGGTCACGATCCCAAAGGTCAAATGGCTTATTTTCAGGGATATATAATAAGCTTGTATATTCTAAATTGCCTTCGACTTTATTGTGCGACCACGTTAAAGGCTCACCAAAATCATGGGATAATTGTTTATAAAACTCTTTATATTCTTCGTCTGTAATCTCCTCTTTTGCACGTGTCCAAAGCGCTTTGGCACTATTAATAACTTCCCATTCATCCGTAACAGTTTCATTGCCTTGATCGTCTTGTTCAACTTTTTTCATTTCAATCGGTGTTGACAGGCAATCTGAATATTTTTTTACAATTGAACGTAACCGTTGACGTTGTAAAAACTCTTCTTCACCCTCACGCAAATGCAAAATGATTTCTGTCCCGGGTGTTTGTTTACTAATGGTTTCCACCGTATATTGACCATCAGCAGATGATGTCCAACGAACGCCATTTTCAGGCTTATCACCGGCTTTGCGTGTATCAACAGTGACGTCATCAGCAACGATAAATGCCGAATAAAAACCAACACCAAATTGTCCAATCAAAGCAGAATCTTTATTTTGATCCCCTGTTAAAGATTCTAAAAACTTTTTCGTTCCAGAGTTTGCAATGGTTCCTAAGTTTTCAATCACTTCATCGTGATTCATCCCAATTCCATTATCACGAACCGTTACGGTTTTAGCCTCATCATCAACATCAATTTGAACATGAGATTCACCGGCATCCTTTAATAATTCAGGTTGATCCATCCCTGCAAAACGCAACTTTTCAATCGCATCTGAACTATTTGAGATAAGCTCTCGAAGGAAAACTTCTTTATTTGAGTAAAGCGAATTAATCACTAAATTTAATAATTGTTTTACTTCAGTTTGAAAGGTATACGTTTGTTGATCAGTCATAAAGAGCATCTCCTATTTTTCATTGTTTGATAAATGACTGACACAAAATATGGTGGTTGAATGATAAAATTCAAGTCAATGAACCAAGAAAAATTAAAAATGATAGGTCACATGTAAATTGATATTGTCGGTTGATTCAATATTTGGCGTTGAAAATAAATGACGATACCCAAGTCCTAGACTAATATGTGTTGGAAACAGATAGTCAAAATTGATCCCTGCTAATGGAGCAACACCATTATCTAAATCTGTTTGATCATTATTGCTATACCAGACATAGGCTAGTCCTGCTTGAGCCGTTGCCATCCAACCACTGCCAAACACACGAGAAAAGCGCAATTGTACATTGGCATTGCCTGCCTGAATGGCTTGATCATTTTTATCCGATGTCATTGAACCATCATACTGACCGCCTAATTCAAAACCAACTAACCAATCACCCGTTAAAAGCGCATCATATCCCCATTTGACCCCTCCATTGAAGCCAAATTTGTCTTTGATATGCGCTGTGCCTAAGTTTGCGCCAATAATAAAGCCACTAGCTTGTTGCCCCGTTAAACGGGGAGCTGGTTTAATATTCGTTAAATTAAAAGTATTTTCAACGGTTACTTCATATAGTGGCTGTCCTGATGGTGTTGCAATCTGTACGCTTTTTACAGGTCGATTTAGAACAACATAATTATTTTGCCATATCATACTTGGTGGCTTGCCTGAGGTTCCCTTGACAAAAATTTCAGGACGTTGTGATTTGGCAATGGTTTGATCAAATCGAATATAAGTCCGTTCATCTGTTCGAATCACCCCGATTGGTTTATAAAAGGGCCGATTTTTAAATGTTTTGACTGAAAAATTGATATCAGCATTTGAGACATTGACATGACTTAAACTTGTGGCTGGCGCATTCACTGCCAGCGCAGTTAATAAAGAAGTCACAATTAATTGACGTTTCATATAAAATCACATACTTAAAATGGTAGTATCGATAGTATAAAGAAAAAAAGAAAAAGAGAAAAGTTAAATTACAACGACGGTTTAATCAATTTCTTCAGCATCCATTGTTTCAACCGGACGATCAACAAGCTCAACAAAGCCCATTGGTGCTTTATCACCATGACGGTAACCGCATTTTAAAATGCGTGTATAACCACCTGGACGTTGAGCATAACGTGGAGCAATTTCTTCAAATAATTTTTTGACAGCCATTTTATTGCGCAATTTTTTAAATGCTTGACGACGTAATGCGACAACTTGACCATCAAAATCTACTTGGCTCATTTGATCTTTTTGCTCACGCAAAACAACTTCACGTTTAGCTAACGTGATTAACGGTTCAATAATGCCCCGAAGTTCTTTTGCTTTTGGCAATGTTGTTTTTATTAGCTCATGATTAATCAATGAGGCGGACATATTACGGAACATCGCTTGGCGATGACTACTTGTTCGGCCAAAACGGCGACCAGTTTTACGATGACGCATAGTTCATTCCTTTTTTTTAGTTAAAATTATGATGAAACGATCATTCGTTTACTTTTTTAAATTGTTCAGGAGGCCAGTTATCAATCTTAACACCTAAAGATAACCCACGCTCTGCTAATACAGCTTTAATCTCATTTAAAGATTTTTTACCTAAATTAGGAAACTGCAATAAATCAGCTTCTGTATACTGAACCAAATCACCTAAATAACGAACATTTTGTGTTTTTAGGCAATTTGCTGAACGTACTGTTAATTCTAAATCTTCAACAGGACGTAATAATAACGGATCAATATCAGGAACACCATTATCATTTTGATAGCCAACTGGTGCTTTTAGATCAACAAAAACACTAATTTGCTCATAAAAATAAGTCATACCAATTTCAATAATTTGTTCTGGTGTGACTGTGCCATTAGTTTGCATGACTAAATGCAATTGCTCTGAATCATTGTCAATTGGAGTGACATGAAAGGTCAACTCTCTTACTGGAGAGTAAATTGCATCAATGCTCATTTTCCCGACAACATCATTCTGTTGATCTTGCGTGACTGATGCTTGCTGGTAACCTCGACCACGTCCAACATAAAGTGTCATTTTTAAGTGCCCACCTTCATTCAAGTGCGCAACAACATAATTATCATCCGCGACTTCAACGAAATTCGACGGGACAAAGTCTTTAGCTTTAACAACACCTGGACCTTGTTTGTCTAAGGTCAGATAACCTTCTGTACAGTCAGATCCCATTGATACAGCCATTCTCTTTAAATTAAGCAATATTTCAACGACATCTTCTTGGACACCTGACAATACACTATATTCATGCATCGCACCTTCAACAGTCGCATGCGTAATTGCAGACCCTGGCATAGATGATAAAATGATCCGACGTAAGGCATTCCCAAGCACCACACCCATTCCTTTTTCAACAGGTGCTAATGTAACTTGATACTGATCTTTTTTCAGCGTATCAACCGCTGAAATCTGAGGTTTATGTTGCTCTGCTTGCTGTGTTTGTTGCATCGAAGCAATCTCCATTTACCATCATGTGGTACGATTATTTAGAATATAGCTCAACAATCAACTGCTCATTAATTTCAGCAGATAGTTCAGCCCGATCCGGCTGACTTTGCATTGTCCCTTCAAGCTTAGTTTCATCAAACTCAATCCATGGAACTGATGTTTTTTGCTTGGCAAGTTCTAACGCATTTTGGATACGCATTTGTTTTTTGCAACGTTCCCGAACTGAAATCACATCATTAGTTTGAACATGATAGGATGGGATATTACAATTGCGACCATTGACCAAGAAAGCCTTATGCCCAACCATTTGGCGCGCTTCAGCACGAGTACTCGCAAGCCCCATACGGTAAACAACATTATCTAGCCTTGCTTCTAATAATTCAAGCAATAACGATCCTGTGTTCCCTTTCCGGCGCGCTGCCTCATGATAATAACGGCGAAACTGATTTTCAAGCACACCATAAATACGACGTACTTTTTGTTTTTCACGCAATTGCAAGCCATAATCAGATAAACGCGTACGACGTGTGCCATGTTCTCCTGGAACTTGGTTAATCTTGCACTTATCTTCAAGGGCTCTTGCGCCACTTTTTAATTCTAAATCGACCCCTTCACGGCGCGCCAATTTACATTTTGGTCCTATATACTTTGCCATTTTAATTCACCTTAAACCTTCAACAATCTTTAGACACGACGTTTCTTTGGTGGGCGACACCCATTGTGAGGTAACGGCGTCACATCCGCAATGCTCGTAATTTTGAAGCCTTTAGCATTCAAAGATCTAACCGCTGACTCACGACCCGGTCCTGGACCTCTTACTAAGACATCTAAGTTTTTAACCCCATACTCTGTTGCTGCTTCACCAGCTCGCTCTGCGGCAACCTGGGCTGCAAATGGCGTACTTTTACGTGAGCCACGAAAGCCACTACCACCTGAAGTTGCCCATGATAATGCATTTCCTTGACGATCTGTGATTGTCACAATCGTATTATTAAAAGAAGCATGTACATGCGCAACTGCATCAACAACGGTTCGTTTAATTTTTTTCTTTGAAGACTTTACCGATTTAGCCATTCTTTAATCCCTAAATTTATTCACTATAACCATTTGACATCAAAATTTATGCACGAATTGGCTTTCTAGGGCCTTTACGCGTCCGCGCATTATTTTTAGTGTGTTGCCCTCGAACTGGTAAATTACGACGATGACGACGACCACGGTAAGTACCAAGATCCATCAGACGCTTGATGTTCATTGACACTTCACGGCGCAAATCGCCTTCCACTTCATAATTTGCCACTGCCTTCCGCACTGACTCAATTTTTTCATTACTTAAGTCTTTAAACCGTTGGCTAGGCTCAATGTCACATGTGTGACAAATTTCAAGGGCTTTTGTTCTTCCAATGCCATAGATTGCAGTTAATGCAATCGAAGCATGCTTATGATCTGGTACATTTACACCCGCTATACGCGCCATTCAACTACACTCCTAATTTCATCTATTTTTTTCCAAAAACTACTCAAGTTCTTTAATATAGCGATTTTTAAAAACAAAATCAAGTCTTTAATAGCTTAACCTTGACGTTGCTTATGACGGCCGTCTGTACAAATCACACGCACAACACGATTACGTTTAATGATTTTACAGTTACGGCAGATTTTTTTTACTGAAGCTCTTACTTTCATTTTCTCATCCTCTTTATTTGTTTGGTATCGATTTACCGACGCCCATAACTTGATAAGTTTGCTTTTTTAAGCATTGAGTCATATTGTGTTGACATTAAGTGTGATTGCACTTGGGCCATAAAATCCATAATAACGACAACAACAATCAATAACGATGTCCCGCCAAATGTAAACGATAAACTTTGACTAACATAATTCATGATAAAAATAGGCAACAAACAAATTGCTGTAATATATAAAGACCCAACTAATGTCAAACGACTCATAACACCATCAATATATTTAGCAGTTTGCTCACCTGGACGCACTCCTGAAATATAAGCACCTGAACGTTTTAAGTTATCAGCTGTTTCTTTTGGATTAAATACTAATGATGTGTAAAAGAAACAAAAGAAGATAATCGTTGATGCAAATACAATTGTATATAAGAAACTACCTTGACGCAATGCATCACCAATGTATCCAAGCCAACCAAAATATTGACTACTACCAAACCATTCAGATAATAAAGCTGGCACCATTAAAATTGATGAGGCAAAAATTGCAGGAATGACGCCAGCCATATTAAGCTTTAACGGCAAATGGCTTGTTTGCGCCCCATACATTTTCCGCCCTTGCTGACGTTTTGCATAGTTAACAGTAATACGCCGCTGCGCACGCTCCATGAATACAACAAAAGCAACCACAGCTAGCAGCAAGATTAATAAGATCCAAACTGTCCAGTAAGTAATCCCTGAACCTGGCTCACCCGCTTGTTTTAATGTTGTATAAATTTCACCAGGCAGTTTAGCAACAATTCCTGAGAAAATAAGCAAAGATATCCCGTTGCCAATTCCTCTTTCAGTAATTTGCTCACCAACCCACATTAAAAAGATACTACCTGTTGTTACAGATAGGATCGTTGTAAAATAAAAAAGCCCAATCGATGCGGTTGTTACAATATCTTGTGGCATATTGGTTGCATACACAGCAATTCCTAGCGATTGTAATAATGCTAATCCAAGTGTTGCATACCGTGTATACTGGGTGATTTTCTTTTGCCCTGATTCTCCTTCTTTTTTCAATTCCATTAGCTTTGGACTAACAGCCGTTAGCATTTGGAAAATAATTGAAGCAGAAATATAGGGCATCACACCTAAAGCAAATACACTTAAGCGCGTCAAGGCTCCACCAGAAAACATGTTAAACATGTTAAGCAACCCATTATCTTGGGTTTTTTGATTCATGATGTTTAGTAGCTGATGTGAATCAATATACGGAATCGGGACGTAAACGCCAAAACGAAAAACAATAATTCCGAGTAAGACAAAAAGCACTCGATTACGTAACTCTTTCATCCCACCGCCTTGTGTTGCTGTGTTATTTGCCATTGCTTAAATCACTCTATTTTGCCGCCTGCTTGTTCAATCGCTTGCTTTGCACCTTTTGTACAATAAACAAAACGACTGACTGTCACAGGCTTTTGTAATTCACCTGAAGCCATAATGCGCACAGATGTCATATCTTTTCGGACAAGTCCTGCTTGTTTCAACGCTGCTAGATCAATCACTTCAGCCTGAACACTATTTAATTCTTGTGTTCTCACTTGCGCAATCTTACGCCCAACTCGTGAAGTGAAACCAAACTTTGGCAGACGTCTTTGCAAAGGCATTTGACCACCTTCAAATCCGACTTTTGTGTAACCACCTGAACGCGCTTTCTGACCTTTATGGCCTCGCGCCGATGTTTTGCCAAGACCACTACCAATTCCACGACCAACGCGCTTACGCGAATGCTTTGTTCCTTCAATTGGTGATAAGGTATTTAATTTCATTATCCATCACTCCTCTATGCGGACCATGTATGCAATTTTATTCGCCATACCACGGTTTTCTGGTGTATCAAGCACTTCAACAGTATGACGAATTTTACGTAAACCAAGCCCTTTTGCGCAAGCAATATGCGATTGCTTGCGACTAATCAAGCTTTTCATTAATGTCACTTTAAATGTTTTTGCATTAGTCATGTTGAATTACCCTTGAATCTCTTCGACTGACAAACCACGCTTTTCTGCAAATGCTTCTGGTGAATGAATCCCAGCTAAGCCATTAACAGTTGCACGCACAACATTGACAGGGTTTGTCGAACCATAGGTTTTAGCTAAAACGTTATGCACACCGACGACCTCAAATACAGCACGCATTGCACCACCAGCAATAATCCCAGTACCCGGTGAGGCCGGTTGCATATATACTTTTGATGCACCGTGTGATGCTGTTCTTGAATACCACAATGTATCACCGTTTAGGCTAACTTGTACCATATTTTTTCGAGCATCTTCCATTGCTTTTTGAATTGCTACTGGCACTTCGCGCGCTTTCCCACGACCACTGCCAACTTTTCCTTTGCCATCACCAACAACTGTTAAAGCTGCAAAGCTCATAATTCTGCCGCCTTTAACCGTCTTTGCATGACGCTTCACACTAACTAACTTTTCTGTTAATCCGTCTGATCTTTGCATGTCGTTAGCCATAATTTATTGTCCTGTTTTTAAATTTGTAAACCATGTTCTCTAGCTGATTCAGCTAATGCCTTAACGCGTCCATGATAACGAAAACCAGAACGATCAAAACCTGCTGATTTAACACCATTTTCAATACTACGTTGAGCTATATGGCGTCCGACAATTTTTGCCGCTTCTACATTACCACCGTTAGCATTGCATTCTTTGCTGATTGAATTTTCAACAGTTGATGCACAGGCTAACACAGTTGATCCATCTCCAGAAAACACTTGTGCATAAATATGCCGTGGCGTTTTATGCACACACAAACGGACTTTGTTTAATGCTCTTAATTTTAACCGAGTACGTCTTGCACGACGCAAACGAGCCATTTTCTTATCCATATCGCGCACTCACTTATTTTTTCTTAGCTTCTTTACGAACAATAGTTTCATCAGCATACTTCACACCTTTACCTTTATAAGGCTCAGGCGGGCGATAGCCACGGATTTCTGCGGCAACTTGCCCTAATAACTGTTTATTTGCACTTTTTAGCACAATTTCAGTTTGTGAAGGCAATTCAGCTGATACACCCGTTGGTAATGGATGATTAACTGGATGTGAGAAACCAAGGGTTAAATTTAAAGATTGCCCTTCTAATTTAGCACGATAACCAACACCGACTAAATTTAAACGTTTTTCAAAACCTTTTGTTAAACCAACTACCATGTTGCTGATCAATGCACGCGCTGTGCCCGATTGTGCAACGGCTTGTTGGGTATTTTTAACAGGCTTAACTGTGACAACATTATCTTGTTGCTCAACAGTTACAAGTCGGCTTAACGCTTGTTGAAGAGAATCACTTCCTTTCTTAACTGTTACCACATTATCTTCAAACTGCAACTCTACTCCAGCTGGCAACTCGACTGGTTTTTTACCAATTCTAGACATTCGTCTTCTCCTAAGCTTATGCCACGTAGCAAACTACTTCGCCACCAATGTGATTTTTTCGTGCTTGACGGTCAGACATCATTCCTTGTGAGGTTGAAATCACTGCCACGCCGAGACCATTATATACGCGTGGCAAATCGTCTGCACTACGATAAACACGCAAACTTGGACGACTTACACGCTTAATCATTTCTAAAACAGGTTGACCATTATGATATTTCAAATGAACGGTCAATTGTCCCTTTTTATCGGCTTCTGCCACTTCATAGCCGCGAATATACCCTTCCTGCTGTAACACATCAGCAATGGCACGCTTTTGTTTAGACAGTGGCAATGTAACACTTTCTTTATTTGCAGAAAAGCCGTTACGAATCCGTGTCAACATATCTGAAATAGGGTCTTGCATACTCATAACTATTCTTTCCTTTATTCTTACCAGCTTGCTTTTGTCAAACCTGGAACATCACCCTGCATAGCATGCTGACGCAGCTTATTTCGGGCTAGACCAAATTTACGGTAAACACCATGTGGTCGACCCGTTATCCGGCAACGACGCTGCAATTGCGTTGGACAAGAGCCTTTTGGCAATTGTTGCAATGCAATCTGTGCTTTCCACTTTTCTTCTTCACTGGCATTAACATCATGAATAATTGCTTTTAGCTCAGCTCTTTTTTGAGCGTATTTAGCAACTAAACGTTGTTTTTTATGCTCTCTTTCGACCATGCCTTTTTTGGCCATATTGCAACTCCTTTACCCTTTCAATGGGAAGCCAAATGCACGTAACAATGCTTCGGCCGCCTGATCATCTTTCGCGCTTGTTGTGATCGTGATATCAAGACCACGCATTGCATCAATTTTGTCATAGTCAATTTCTGGAAACGCAATATGCTCGCGAATTCCCATACTATAATTGCCATGTCCATCAAATGATTTTGGACTAAACCCTCGGAAATCACGAATACGAGGAATTGCCACGGTAATCAAACGATCCAAAAATTCATACATACGTGTGCCACGTAACGTTACTTTGGCGCCAATGGGCCAACCTTCACGAATTTTAAAGCCTGCAACTGACTTTTTCGCTACTGTAACAACAGGTTTTTGACCTGCAATTTTTTCTAAATCGGTGACTGCTGCCTGCAACACCTTTTTATCTTTTGCTGCTTCTCCTAGGCCCATGTTCAGCGTAATTTTTTCAATGCTTGGCACAGCCATCACATTGTCAATATTAAGCGCTTGCTTAACCTGAGGAGCAGCTTTTTCTTTATAAAAAGTCTTTAGCCTTGCCATATCCTCACCTATACGTCTACTAGTTCGCCATTTGATTTAAAGTAGCGAACTTTTTTGCTACCATCTTCAACCCATTTAAAACCAACACGATCTGCTTTTTTTGTCTCTGGGTTGTACAGAGCAATATTTGAAGCATGAATCGGCGCTTCTTTCTCAACAATACCACCTTCAACACCGCGGTTTGGATTTGGCTTAACATGTTTTTTCATCATATTAATGCCTTCAACAACGACACGGTTTTTTTCTGGGTGTACTGCAGTGATTACGCCACGGCTGCCTTTATTTTTTCCTGCGATGACAATAACGTCATCACCTTTTTTTAGCTTTTTAATCATTTTACCCTCCAGATTAAAGCACTTCAGGGGCAAGTGAAACA
The DNA here is from genome assembly GCA_964485635.1 of uncultured Francisellaceae bacterium. GTDB lineage: Bacteria > Pseudomonadota > Gammaproteobacteria > Francisellales > Francisellaceae > CAZAJS01. Next base: position 24,729 of record CAZAJS010000001.1, on the reverse strand, counting down.
ATTTTCATAAAGTTATCCGTCCGTAGCTCACGTGTTACAGGACCAAAAATACGCGTACCAACTGGCTGCTCATTTTGATTCAATAATACAACAGCATTGTTATCAAAACGAATCACTGATCCATCTTGACGACGAACGCCATAAGCTGTCCGCACAACAACAGCACTGTACACATTACCCTTTTTAACACGGCCACGTGGACTAGCTTCTTTGACTGTCACTTTAATAATATCACCAATAGAGGCATACCGGCGATGTGACCCCCCTAAAACTTTGATACACTCTACTTTACGTGCACCACTATTATCTGCAACCTGCAGTTCAGTTTGCATCTGAATCATGTTATTACCCTCTTCGAGTCAAGTATTTATCAGCATTGCTGAAAAGGCGTTCATTATACCAAGTTATTTTTTAAACGTAAAGCGCTTATTTGGCACGATCAATAACTGAAACAAGACGCCATTTTTTTGTTTTTGAATACGGACGATGCTCAGTAATTGTTACTGTATCGCCAGTTCGGCATTCATTATTTTCATCATGGGTGTGATATTTAGTTGATCGCTTCACAAACTTACCATAAAGTGGATGTTTGACTCGACGTTCCACTAATACAGTAATGGTTTTATCCATTTTGTCGCTGATCACTTTCCCACGCAATGTTCTTAATTTTTCACCACTCATGCTCATGCACCTGCTTTCATTTTCTCTGTTATTACTGTATTAATTTGAGCAATTTCGCGTCGATTCTTTTTAAACAAATGGTTTTGTGTTAATTGCCCAGTCCCTTTTTGCATGCGCAAATTAAACTGCTCTTTTAATAGTTCAATTTTACGCTCTTGCAATTGCTGGGGAGTTTTTTCTCTTAACTCTTTTAACTGCTCTGTTTTTTTCATTACATCACCGTCTTTTCTACAAACGTTGTTGATACTGGAAGCTTGGCAGCAGCACGTTTAAACGCTTCACGTGCGAGCTGTTCACTAACCCCTTGAATTTCATATAGCATTTTTCCAGGTTTGATTTGAGCAACCCAGTACTCAACGTTCCCTTTTCCTTTACCCATACGAACTTCTAAAGGTTTTTCAGTAATTGGCTTATCTGGAAAAATTCGAATCCAGACTTTACCACCACGCTTTACATGACGATTAATGGCTCGACGTCCAGCCTCGATTTGACGCGCTGAAATGCGTCCACGAGAAGTCGCCTGCAAACCAAAATCACCAAAATCAACTTTATTGCCACGGTGGGCTAAGCCACGATTGCGCATCTTTTGCTGTTTACGAAATTTTGTTCGCTTTGGCTGCAGCATTATTTTGCTCCTCTTTTATTGTTCTTTGAGGAAGGTTTTTTATCTGCTTGATTCGATGTTTCAGAATCATGCACATCACCTGGCAATACTTCACCTTTAAATATCCAAACCTTCACACCAATGATCCCATAAGCTGTTAAAGCTTCTGATGCTGCATAATCAATATCTGCACGAAATGTATGCAATGGAATCCGCCCTTCTTTTTGCCACTCTGAACGTGCGATTTCTGCGCCACCAACACGGCCAGACACAACAACCTTCACGCCTTGAGCGCCAGTTTTCATTGCTGATTGCACTGCACGTTTCATCGCACGACGAAACATTACACGCTTTTCTAATTGCTGGGCAACACCGTCGGCAACGAGCTTTGCATCAAGCTCTGGCTTGCGAATTTCTTCAATATTGATCTGCACAGGAAGTCCGATACGCTTTGATACTTCTTCCTTTAACATTTCAACATCTTCACCTTTACGACCAATAACAATACCTGGTCGTGCTGTGTGAATCGTAATTTTTGCATTCTGAGCTGGACGCTCAATTTTAATTTTACTTACGGCCGCATTGGCTAATTTTTTATGTAAAAATTCGCGAATTTGGATATCAGAATTCAGTTGATCTGCATAGTGTTTACTATCTGCATACCAAACAGAATTCCAATCTTTAATATAACCTAAACGGATACCAGTTGGATTTACTTTTTGACCCATTAATTTGCCCCTTTTTATTTCTCAGCAACTTTCACAGTGATGTGAGAAGCGCGTTTTAAAATACGATCGCCTCGACCTTTTGCGCGAGCTCTAAAACGTTTCATCGTAGGGCCTTCATCCACGCAGATTGTCGACACATACAGCTCATCAATATCCATCCCCTCATTGTGCTCAGCATTTGCAATTGCTGAATTAAGCACTTCTCTTACAAGGTTAGCAGATTTTTTATTGCTAAACGTTAATAAATTCAGCGCCTGCTCAACGGGCAGACCACGCACTTGGTCAGCGACAAGACGCGCCTTCTGTGGCGATACTCTTGCATATCTTAATTTTGCTTGAACTTCCATTCTTCAACCTCAAATCTTATTTACGCTTCGCTTTCTTATCGGCAGCATGCCCACGATAAGTGCGTGTGATGGCAAATTCGCCAAGCTTATGACCAATCATATTTTCACTAATCAAAATTGGTACATGCTGGCGACCATTATGAACGGCAATCGTCAATCCAATCATATCTGGCACAATCATAGAACGACGTGACCAAGTTTTAATTGGTTTTTTTGCGTTTGATTCTTGCGCTTCTACAACCTTTTTCAATAAATGATAATCGACGAAAGGTCCTTTCTTTAATGAACGTGGCACGTTACTCTCCCTTTATATTACTTTTTCTTGCGTCGTTGAACAACTAGTTTGTCACTACGTGTGTTTTTACGCGTTTTATACCCTTTTGTTGGACGACCCCATGGTGTGACAGGATGACGCCCACCTGAAGTTCGACCTTCACCACCACCATGTGGGTGATCAATTGGATTCATTGCAACACCACGCACCGTAGGACGCACCCCACGCCAACGCTTTGCGCCAGCTTTCCCAAGCGAACCAATGCTATGTTCAGAATTTGATACAGCACCAATTGTTGCACGACAAGATAATAAGATTTTACGAACCTCACCCGAATTCAAACGAACAATTGCATAAGTTGTATCTTTTCCAACTAATTGCGCAGAAGTTCCTGCACTTCGAATGATTTGAGCACCTTTACCAGGCTTTAACTCAACATTATGGATAATTGTCCCAAGTGGCACACTTCTTAGTGGCATACAGTTACTTGGTTTAATCGCAACATGCTCACCTGAAACAACAGTATCACCCTGCTTTAGACCTTTGGCTGCAATCACATAACGACGCTCACCATCAGCATAACGAAGTAATGCAATATACGCACTACGATTTGGATCATACTCTAGTCGCTCAACAGTCGATGTAATATCATCTTTGCGACGCTTAAAGTCAATTAAACGATAATGCTGACGATTCCCGCCACCTTTATGGCGAACAGTAATACGTCCTTGGCTATTGCGCCCTGCATAATTCGCCTTGCTTGTTACCAATCCTGGATAAGGACGGCCCTTGTACAGATCATCTCCTTTAATCTGGACAACGAAACGGCGCCCTGGGGAGGTTGGTTTTGCTTTTATAATACTCATATTAATCATTCCTCACCAAATTTTATGCTACTCTGCCCCGACAAAGTTGATGTCATGACCTTCAGCAAGCTTGACATAGGCTTTTTTCCAGTCTTTTGTCCGACCTTCAATCCGACCAAAACGACGCTTCTTTCCTTTGACATTGACGGTATTAACTGACTCAACTTTCACATCAAACAACTGCTCGACAGCTTTTTTAATGGCTAATTTCGTTGCGTTTTTCTCTACTTTAAACGTCACATGTGAACCATCATCAGCAATCGTATATGCTTTATCTGATACATGAGGGCCTAACAATGTATTTAAAATTTTCTCTTGACTCATGATAGACGCTCCTCAATCTCTTTGACTGCACTTTGCGTCATAACGACTTGGTCGAAGCAAATCAACACGGCAGGATTGATTTCATATACATCACAAACTGCAACATTTTTGATATTGCGTGACGCTAAATGCAACTCTTCTGTCAACTCTTCTGGTGACACAACAATTAATGCATCTGATACATTTAGTTGCTTTAACTTTTCAACACATGCTTTTGTTTTTGGTGTGTCCATTTCAAACTTATCGACAACCACTAAACGCTCATTACGTACAAGTTGTGATAAAATTGACTGCACAGCTGCACGGTACATTTTACGGTTAACCTTTTGACTATAGTCACGCGGTTTTGCTGCAAATGTAACACCACCTGAGCGCCAAATTGGAGAACGAATTGTTCCCGCACGTGCTCGGCCTGTTCCTTTTTGACGCCATGGTTTAGCACCACCACCTGCCACTTCAGATCGTGTTTTTTGTGCTTTTGTTCCTTGGCGCGCACCAGCCATATAGGCTACAACAACTTGATGCACGAGCGTTTCATTGTAGTCTCTTGCAAAGACTGCATCAGAAACATCCACTTGCGAATGTTGCCCTGTTAAACTTTTTACATTTAATTCCACTGCCTGTCTCCCTTATTGTGCTTTGCCTTGCTTTTTAACCGCGGCTTTAATCAAGACATCGTTACCAACGGCGCCAGGAATACCACCTTTCAATAGTAATAATCCTTTTTCAGCGTCGACTTTAACAATTTCAAGCGATTGGACCGTTGTTTTTGCATTACCGAGCTGTCCTGCCATCTTTTTATTCTTAAAAACACGACCAGGAGACTGACATTGGCCTGTCGAACCATGTGCACGATAAGTTAACGAGTTTCCATGTGTTGCATCTTGCGTACTAAAATTATGACGCTTAACAACCCCTGCAAACCCTTTACCTTTTGAAATACCGGTCACATCAACTTTATCACCTGCATCAAACATGGTTACTTCAATTGTTTGACCCGCTTTAAGTGACGTAGCTGTTTCAGCATCAACACGATGCTCTTTTAACAAGCGTCCAGGCTCTACCTTTGCTTTTGCATAGTGCCCCTGCAAAGGCGTGTTAACGCGAGAACGTTTTTTATGACCTGCTGTTACTTGAACTGCATTATAGCCATCAACTTCTTGCGTTTTGACCTGAACAACCTTGTTAGGATCGACATGCACAACAGAAACGGGAATAGACTGACCATTTTCTGTAAAAATACGTGTCATACCGCATTTGCGGCCAATAATACCTAATGACATGGCTTTTCCTCTTATTTATTATTAAATTCTATGATTACAATTGACCATAGAACTGAATTGTGCACTTAAAATTGACAATCGCACAAAACTTATTCTAGCTTAAACTGATTTGAACATCAACACCTGCTGCCAAATCTAAACGCATTAGCGCATCAACCGTTTTTTCAGTTGGCTGCACAATATCAATTAAGCGTTTGTGCGTACGCACTTCGTATTGATCTCGCGCTTTTTTGTTCACATGCGGTGAAATCAAAACAGTATAACGCTCTTTTTTGCTAGGCAAAGGGATTGGCCCTTTGATTTGCGCACCCGTTTTTTTAGCCGTTTCAACGATTTCTTTCGTTGAGTTATCAATCAGTTTATGATCAAAAGCCTTTAACCGGATACGGATTTTTTGATTATTTACACTCATATTTCAGCCCTTTTTATGAATTACGCTTTTTAATAATTTCTTCTGCAATGCTGTTTGGCACTTCACCATACCCTTCAAATTGCATTGAAAATGAAGCACGCCCTTGACTCATCGAACGAATCTGGGTTGCATAACCAAACATTTCAGCAAGCGGAACCATTGCACGGATAACATTACCAGCTGGTGTTTCTTCCATGCCTTCAATAATGCCGCGACGACGGTTCAAGTCACCCATGACATCACCCATATAGTCTTCTGGTGTAACAGCTTCAACTTTCATAATCGGCTCTAAGATACACGGGTTAGCTCTTGGAACCCCTTCTTTAACAGCCATTGACCCGGCAATTTTAAATGCCATTTCACTTGAATCCACATCATGGTAAGACCCATCATACAGCGTTGCTTTAACATCCAACACTGGATAATTAGCTAATACACCATTTTGAAGCTGCTCTTCAATCCCTTTAGCAACAGAGTTAATATATTCTTTAGGGACAACACCACCGACAATTTTGTCTTCAAACTCAAAACCAGAACCACGCTCTAGTGGCTCAAATTTGACAAAGACATGACCATATTGACCACGACCACCAGATTGGCGCACAAACTTGCTTTCCTGCTCAATAGTATCACGAATTGCTTCACGATAAGCCACCTGAGGATTACCGACATTTGCTTCAACCTTAAATTCGCGCTTCATACGGTCAACAATAATATCTAAATGCAACTCACCCATACCTGAGATAATGGTTTCACCACTTTCCTCATCGGTTGTTACACGGAATGATGGGTCCTCAGCAGCAAGACGCCCAAGTGCCATTGACATTTTTTCTTGGTCCGCTTTACTTTTCGGCTCAACCGCAACAGAGATAACAGGCTCTGGAAATTCCATTCTCTCTAAGATAACTGGATTTTCTTGTGAGCATAACGTATCACCAGTTGATACCGTTTTAACACCGATACAAGCGGCAATGTCACCCGCACAAACTTCTTTAACTTCTTCACGTTTGTTTGAGTGCATTTGTACAATACGACCAATACGCTCTTTTTTGCCAGTGACTGAGTTCAAAACTGAATCGCCTGAGTTAAGCTTACCTGAATAAACACGAATAAATGCCAGGTTACCAACATAAGGGTCATTTGCTAATTTAAACACAAGCGCTGAAAATGGCGATTCATCCGAAGACTCTCGTGATGTTTCTTGACCATCAAGCGTTTCACCTTTAATGGCTTTAACTTCATTTGGCGCTGGCAAATAACGAACAACACCATCAAGAACGGCTTGCACCCCTTTGTTTTTAAAGGCAGAACCGCAAAATGACAATACAATTTCATTATCTAAAACACGCTTGCGCAACCCTTCATAAATTTCTTCAGTCGTTAGGATTCCACCGTCTAGGTATTTTTCCATGAAATCTTCATTAGCTTCTGCCGCCGCCTCAATGACTTCCTGATGTAATTCTTGGGCCCGCTCCATTAATTCACTTGGCACTTCAGTTTCATCATAAGTTAAGCCGGCATCTTTGTCATTCCAGTAAATGGCCTTCATACGAACCAAGTCAATCACGCCTTGGAAATTGTCTTCTGTTCCAATATTTAGCTGGACAGGGACAACATTCGCTTTTAGTCGCGTACGAATTTGTTCAACAACACGCTCATAGTCAGCGCCTGCTCGGTCCATTTTATTAACAAAGACAACACGCGGAACACTATATTTATCTGCTTGACGCCAAACTGTTTCAGACTGAGGCTCAACACCTGATGAACCACAAAATACAACAACCGCCCCATCAAGGACACGCAATGAACGTTCAACTTCAACTGTGAAATCAACGTGACCAGGCGTATCAATAATATTAATGCGATGCTTTTTAAATTGCTGATCCATCCCCTGCCAGAAAGTCGTTGTTGCCGCAGAAGTGATCGTAATACCACGCTCTTGCTCTTGTGACATCCAGTCCATTGTGGCTGCACCATCATGAACTTCACCCATTTTATGAGTCAATCCTGTATAAAATAAAATACGCTCTGTCGTCGTTGTTTTTCCGGCATCCACATGGGCACAAATCCCAATGTTACGATATCGCTCAATTGGAGTTAAACGAGCCACTACAATATCCCCTTTTTTCTTGTACTACTAATTAATTTACCTTTTACCAACGGAAGTGTGCAAACGCTTTGTTTGCTTCTGCCATCTTGTGTGTATCTTCACGTTTTTTCACAGCTGATCCGCGACCATCGCAAGCCTCAAGCAGCTCACTGGCAACACGCATTCCCATGCTACGCTCCTTACGCTTGCGCGCCGCATCAATCAACCAACGCATTGCTAATGTCATTTGACGCTCTGGACGAACTTCAACTGGCACTTGGTATGTCGCACCACCAACACGGCGAGACTTCACCTCAACCACTGGCGCAACATTTTCAAGCGCTTTTTCAAAAAGCTCATCAGGTTTTTGATTTGACTTTTTTTGCGCCATTTCATCAAATGCGCCATAAACAATTTTTTCAGCAGCTGACTTTTTACCATCTAACATGATGTGGTTCATGAATTTTGCAACCGTTTTACTCTTGTATTTCGGATCTGGCAAAATTTCGCGTTTTGGTGCTCTATTTCTTCTTGACATGCTTACTTCCTTAACAGTTGTTCAATTATGATTTTGGACGCTTGGTTCCGTATTTCGAACGACCTTGTTTACGATCGTTAACACCGGCCGTATCAAGTGCACCACGAACTGTGTGGTAACGCACACCTGGTAAATCTTTAACACGCCCCCCACGAATCAATACAACACTATGTTCTTGAAGATTATGACCTTCACCACCGATATAGCTTGTTACTTCGTAGCCGCTTGTTAAGCGAACACGTGCAACTTTCCGCAACGCTGAGTTTGGCTTCTTAGGTGTTGTTGTATAAACACGCGTACATACACCACGACGCTGTGGGCACGCTTTTAAAGCCGGGACATTTGATTTAACGGCTTTACTTTTCCGCGGTTTGCGGACTAACTGATTTACTGTTGCCATTCTTTACTCCATTGTTTTTTTCTTTAATATCATGATCACATAAACAAAATGACGTCATATTATATACAAATATCATTGCAACACGCAAGCACCTATGCAAAAAAACTGCAAAACGACGCCTTAATTTTCTTGACTTTTGACCTCATAATAAGCCGCTTGCAAATATAACACCATTGAATAAACAGTTAATATTGCCGCACCATATAATAATACAAAGCCAACACTAATACCCCAAGTATAGCTGCTTTTTGTCAAAAGCAGTAATAAAAATATCGAAATCATTTGAAAAGTTGTTTTAACTTTTCCAATATACGATACTTTAACTGAAGCACGCTTGCCTAGATCAGCCATTAATTCACGCAATGCTGAAACCGTGATTTCTCGACAAATAACAATAACTACGGGAATCGAAACCCACCAATAGGGATAAGCACTGACCAGCAAAACGAGTGCTGTCGCGACCATCAATTTATCAGCAACAGGATCTAAAAAAGCGCCAAACAATGATGTTTGATCCCAATACCGTGCTAAAAAACCATCTAACCAGTCAGTAATCGCGGCAATTAAAAACAAAACAGCACTAACGACATAGTGCTGATCAAAGGGGATATAAAATGTCAGCACAAAAACGGGAATAATTGCAATGCGCAATAGTGTTAAAAAATTCACAAACGTTAATTTCATATTTTCATCCTCACCTCTTGATTAACCTGTATGCCCAAACCCTTGCTCACAACGTTTTGAGGTTTCATTAAACGCTGAAACTTCAATAAACTGCGCCTGTATAATTGGAATAATGATTAATTGTGCAAATCGTGTTTTAGGCATTAATTCGACCGGTTGATTGGTTCGATTCCAACAAGAAACTTTTAGCTCTCCTTGGTAATCAGAATCAATTAGCCCTGTCCCATTTCCTAAAATGAGTCCTTTTTTATGGCCAAAGCCCGATCGAGGTAAAATCAATCCTGCCATTTGCCTGTCTTGAATATGAATTGCAATCCCCGTACCGACAAGTACTGCTTCATTTGGACCAATGATCAGCGGAGCCTCTAAACAAGCTTGTAAATCGACACCTGCCGCACCATCTGTTTGATATGACGGAACTTGATCAATGATTTCTGGGACAAGGCGTTTAATTTCAATGGATTTTTTTTCCATCATATTTTATACTATCACTCAAATTTGTTTGATTTTCACATGGATCAGACTAACATGAAATTAAGCCAGTTACCACCATCACAACGACCACGTGAAAAATTAATCCAACAAGGGCCTGATGCGCTTACAGATGCTGAATTGTTAGCCATTTTCCTAAGAACAGGAACAAAGCAACAATCTGCCATTGAATTAGCTGATCAAATTTTACATCATTTTGGTTCACTTGGCAAACTCCTTAATGCACCTTTAGAACAATTTGAAAAAATAAATGGGATCGGTGTTGCTAAATATACGCTCTTGACCGCTGTCCAAGCGTTAGCTTTTCGCTACTATCACGAACAATTGTCAGAATCCCAGCAAATTACCCACAGCCGTGATGTTTTACCTATTATTAAAAGCCAACTCGCAGGACAACGTAATGAATGTTTTTTTGTTGTTTTACTCGGCACACAACGACAAATCATTGCAACAGAACTGATTAGCCAAGGTGATTTAGAAGCACTCACGATTAATCAACGCGATCTATTCTATTACGGCTTAAAACATAATGCAAAATATATGATGATTGCCCATAATCACCCGACGGGTATTGCACAACCTAGCACAGCGGATATTGAGGCAACCAAACAGTTAAAAAACAACTTAGAAATTATCAATATCACACTGCTAGATCATATTATCGTTAGCCTACAAGATCATTTTATTTTCTCAGAATATCAGCTCGTTTTTTGATAAGGGATTGTCCATATTGACTCACCGCTCGAACAATTAAAGCACCATAATGACATAAACACAAAATGATCAAAAATGGATCAATCCAGTAATTCCAAAAATTATTCCCCAAAAAACCAACCAGATAACCCAAAAATGAAGCCACTAATAAAAGGTTAAATAAGACAAATTGCAAGGAGCACCATAGCAACACCCACGCATAGAGACCAGCCCCTAAAAAAATCCATTCCGGTTGAAAGCCGTAGGTATACCAATAGTAAGGTGTCCAATCGAATGAAAAAGCATAAAATCCAACTAAAATTGGACTCATTGCCCAAAGCGCTGCTGCATATTGTGCTCTTAATTGTGCCGTTACGCTTGATTCTGGAAATAGTTGACGTATCAGCAACACAAATAACAATACAACAGACGGGATACTTAATAAGTAAATAAATGTATTTAAAATAGCAACAAGATGATCGCCGGAAAAAATAGGCAAGTTAGCACCAATAACAACCACCCCTAAAAGAATTAAACGCGCTTGTAGTGTGCGCAAAAAATAACGCAAACTACTTAAGACCAATAAAGCTAATAGCAATGTCGGGGCAAAATAACTATATATGCTCATGCCGCCCCCTTACCTGAAACTAGTTTTACTAATTGAATCTTATCATTTGTATCAGCTGAATAACTGACATAATAATGCCCCTTAAACCAAACTGTAAATGGGTATGAAAACTTTTCATCTGGGCTCGACTCCATTTTAAGTACATTTTTCCATTGCCCTTGATAAGGCCTATCAGCTAGTGCAAGTGTTAAATTATGCCGGTCATTATAAGCATTATTATAAATCACACCAATCGTCTTTTTTGCCAAAAAAGCAGACAACCCACTATCAGGGTTTCTTAACGTGGTAGGTTTTGCAGGCTGCCATGTTTTCCCACCATCATTGGTATAAGACTGATACATTCGATGCGCTTGGTTCCCTGAACGACGGAAAAATGCCCAGGCCTGATGGGAACTAATGGGAACAACGACAGGTTGCAACGTAAAGCCATTCCAACTCATCCGCCTCACATCAACCACATCACCCTCATGATTAAATACAATATAGCGCCCTGATTTTGTTAACAGCTCATTGTAAAATGGAATAGCAAAACGCCCGTGCGTTAACGAAACTGGGTTCCCCCGTGTTAAAGTGCTATAATTGAACATGGCTGTTGTGATCACCGGTTGTGGATCTGACCATGTTTTTCCATGATCATCTGAGTACATTTTATTGATTGATGAGGTCGCCCACCCTCCTGTTGTGCTAACAAAAAATAGCCATAACCGATCTTTTGATGCCGCTAAAATAGGATTACCAAGCGCATGCCGAATGCGATTTTGCGCTTTTTCCAGTATTTTTTGTGACATCACAGCTTTAGGTTTAGAAAAATCAATTCCCCCATGATGATTCCAATGACCAACTGTCAACATGATATCAACATCTGACTGATGCTCAGCAGTACCGGCGTACCATGTCAAATATAAATAATCTCCTTGTGTTGCCATAGCTGAGGCATGATTATAAGGAGCCACTGAAAATGAATTCACTGTCTGTGCGCTGACATGATCAGGCACCACCCCAGTTTTGACTGGCTGAAACTCGTAAACCCTTTCAGCAGGAAATGTCATTAAAAATGACCAACTAATCATTAAAATAAAAATGACACCTAAGCTAATTCGCCAGAAGTTCTTATAAGAAGAATTTTGCTGATCATACTGTCGTTTCTGCATGAATTATCAACCTATTTTAAACACATAAGGCAGAAAAACTGGGAACAAAAACAACAATTTGCGCCAAAATCCCAAAAATTGTAAACGCAGGCGCCACAGCAAAGACACTATCAAGTCGGTCAAGCAGCCCGCCATGGCCTGGTAAAATATAGCCGCTATCTTTTAATCCACGTTGTCGCTTTAAAACACTTTCAAACAAATCACCGATAACAGATAAAAGCGCTAAGAAAAATGTAACAACGGCTAAGGCAATATATTGAGCCCAGCTTAAAGGAACCATTAGCCATGATAAAGCTAATACCCCGACTGAGGCAGATATCATCCCGCCGATCAACCCCTCAACTGTTTTTTTAGGGCTGATGGTTGGCGCTAATGGTTTTTTACCGATGGCACGCCCGAGAAAATAAGCCCCCGTATCAGCAAATGCTGTGATCAAAAGCAAAACAATAATCAGCCAAGGTGCGGTTTGCCATAATTGCATGATTGCATTGTAAAAAGGCACAAGTACAAAAAATCCAGCCAGACCAATGCCAAAGTCTGATAACTCCATAGGTTTGTTTTGTTTTTGTGCTTGATAAATCCCCACAATGACTAGCAACCAAAACCCTAATGATGCCAAGAAACTAATCCCAACAAATTGCTGACTAAGTAGCAACCCCACAAGAATTGAGGCCATATATAAAAAGCGCTGACTTCCAGATAAACAAGTTTTAAAAAATCGTGACCATTCCCAACTACAACCTAACACTAAGATGCCAAGTGCCAAAGGAAAGATTTTGGGTGATAATGCGAAAATCGCCCAAAACACGATTAAAATTAAAATAATGCCTGTTATAATCCGTTGTTTCACAACTTAATACTCCTCATTGTAGTTGCTCTGCCGTTTTTCCAAACCGACGCTGCCTAGCTGCATAAAACTCAAGTGCTTTTTCTAAATCCAAAACGCGAAAATCCGGCCATAAGGTTTGACAAAAATATAATTCAGCATACGCTAATTGCCACAAAGCAAAATTACTAATCCGTTGTTCACCACTTGTTCGAATTAATAAGTCAATTGGCGTTTTCATCGCACCTGACAAGGCCTTTTCAATCATTGCTTCATCGATCATATCAGAGCTGACATGCCCTTTTTCAACATTTTGCGCAATTGTTTTTGTCGCCTGCATAATATCCCATTGGCCACTATAGTCAATTGCAATATTTAAGATCAAACCATCATTCTGGCTTGTTGCCTGCTGTGATTGATCAATCTGCTTACAAACTTCTGAATCTAATTGAGCCCGGTCACCAATAACGTTTAACTGGACATTATTTTTTTGTAATTGAGGCACTTGATTGTGCAAGACTTCTGAAAAAAGCTGCATTAATGTTTGTATTTCAGATTTTGGACGTTGCCAATTATCACGCCCAAAGGCAAAAAGACTTAAAATAGGAATATTGAATTTGACGCAAGCCTCAATGACAGACTCAACACTTTTAACAGCAGCACGATGCCCTCGTGTGCGAGGAAAAAGTTTTTTTTGAGCCCAACGGCCATTTCCATCCATAATGATGGCAAGATGATTTGGCTTATGTGCCATAAAAATTTACCAGTTTCTCCGCACTAAACAGTCATGATATCTTTTTCTTTATCTTCAGTACGCTGATCAACCTCTGCAATAAACGTATCTGTCAATTTTTGGATATCTTGTTGACTCCGCTTTTCATCATCTTCAGAGATTTCTTTATTTTTTTCTAATTTTTTGATATCGGCATTAGCGTCACGACGAATATTGCGAATTGCTACACGCGCTTTTTCTGCTTCTGAACGGACAAGCTTAGTCAAATCTTTCCGGCGTTCTTCCGTTAATGGGGGTAAAGGAAGTTTTAATGAATCACCTAAATTAGCAGGATTAAGCCCAAGATCAGAACTTAAAATTGCTTTTTCAATTTTACTTGACATCGACTTTTCCCACGGGGTAATGTTCAATGTTCTAGCATCTAGCACATTGACATTCGCCACTTGATTTAAGGGTGTCGGCATTCCGTAATATTCAACTGTAATATTGTCAAGCAAGCTCGGATGGGCCCGACCTGTCCGAATTTTTGAAAAGCTGTCTTGCAAACTTTCAATTGCTTTTTGCATCCGTTGCTTCGCATCATCTAGAATGATTTCTAACATTGTTTTATTCCCCTTTGACAACCCATGTTCCTCGATCACCCTGCAACACTGCTTGCTGCAAGGCACCAGGTTGTTTCATATTAAAAACACATATTGGTATATTAAAGTCACGACATTGAACAAAAGCACCATAATCCATTACATTCAGTTGCTTTTCTAGCACTTGTGTAAAGGTAACACGCTGATACATTTGCGCATCTGCATGCTGATTTGGATCCTTGTCATAAACGCCATCAACCGTTGTTAATTTAAATAAAGCGTCAGCACTCATTTCAATTGATCGTAATGCCGCGGCACTATCTGTCGTGACAAAAGGATTTCCTGTTCCACCTGCAAAAATAATGACTTGACCATTGGCCATGGCTTGCTGAATTAAGGTGCTTGAGACGCTAGGTAACATACTATCAACCGCTCGAGCCGAGCATGCAAGCGCATCTACCCCTTTCGCCTGAAACAGATCATTCAGCGCTAAAGCATTCATCATCGTTGCAAGCATTCCCATTCGGTCAGCAGTTGCACGTTGCAATTTATCAGAGCCACTTCGACCACCTCGCAAAATGTTGCCACCACCAATGACAATGCCAACGCCAATTCCTTGACTTTTAATTTGACGAACTTGACGAATGAAATCATCAATAAGTTGGTCATCCATCATAGAGGCTTGAGAGGAAAGCAGCTCGCCACTGACTTTCAGTAAGATACGCTTCATTGCTGACTATACTACCTGTGTTAATTATTTTTGCGCTTGAACTTGGCTCATGACTTCTTCTGCAAAATCAGATTCAGCTTTCTCGATGCCTTCGCCGACTTCAAAACGCACAAAGTCAAGGACTTTTGCATTTTTTTCAGCTAACAAGTCACCAACTTTCTGATTCGGATCTTTTACAAACCCTTGCCCTAAGACACTTTGCTCATCCAAGAATTTACGAATTCGGCCTTGGATCATTTTTTCAATGATCTCTTTTGGCTTGCCACTTTCTTCAGCTTGCGCAGTAAATAAAGCTTTTTCTTTCTCTACAAGCTCACTTGGCACGTCATCTTGTGAAATAGCCTGAGGATTTTGTGCAGCAATATGCATTGCAACATCTTTTGCCAAGGCTTCATCGCCACCTTCTAAAGCCACGACAACACCAATAGTCCCACCATGACTGTAAGCCCCAAGCGTTGGTCCATGAACACACGCAACTCGGCGCACATCAATATTTTCACCAATCTTAGCCACTAACACTTTACGGGCTTCTTCAATTGTTTCTCCACTTTCAAGCGTATGGTTCAATAGCGCATCACGATCATGCAGATCATTATCAAATGCCACTTGAACAATCATATCTGTAAACTGCTTAAAGTTGTCATCTCGAGCAACAAAATCAGTTTCTGAGTTAATCTCAACCATCAATGCATGAGACTGGCCTTTTTTCATTGCAATGATGCCTTCTGCCGCCGTTCGGCTCGCTTTTTTATCTGCTTTAGCCAAACCAGATTTACGCATCTCTTCAACTGCTTGCTCAATATCACCATTTGCGGCGGTTAATGCTTTTTTGCATTCCATCATACCCGCGCCTGTTCTTTCACGAAGCGCTTTTACCATTTGAGCTGTTACTGCCATGGAACTCTCTCCTCTTAATATTTTAAATATTAATTTTATTATTTATCAAACTGTCATTTTAAAATCGACTATTCAGCAGATGCAGCTTCAGCCTGTTGCGCTTGATCTTCTGACGGCTGACCTGTGCTTTGATTCGCATCAATAATGACATCTGCAAAATGTTTTAAATAAAATCGAATTGAACGTAAAGCATCATCATTGCCTGGAATGACATAGTCAACACCTGCCAATTTTGCATTAGTATCAACAACAGCAACAACAGGAATACCTAAACGATTAGCTTCTTCAATAGCAATCCGCTCTTCATTTGTATCAATGACAAATAAAGCATCAGGTAAACCTCCCATGTCTTTGATACCGCCAAGCGTTAATTCAAGCTTTCCTTGCTCACGTTGAAGGCCAAGAGCTTCTTTTTTAGTTAATTTTTCAAAAGTGCCATCTTGGCTCATGGTTTCTAATTGACGAAGTCGCTTAATTGAATGACGAATTGTTTTATAATTTGTCAACATACCACCCAGCCAACGATGATTCACATAAGGCATGCCGCAACGTGTCATTTCTTCACGTACTGTTTGTTGCGCTTGTCGCTTTGTGCCAACAAATAAGACTTTACCACCTTTTGATGCAACTTTACTGATAAAGTTACTTGCTTCTTTAAATAAAGGAACGGTTTTTTCAAGGTTGATGATGTGGGTATTATGATTTACACCAAAGATATATGGGGCCATTTTAGGGTTCCAGAACCGCTTTTGATGACCAAAGTGAACACCTGCTTGTAGCATATCTTTCATTAAAGACATTATTTTTCTCCATTTTTTTGTTGGGTTATGCCGCCATACCCCTCACTTTCAAACCTTAATCAAGGCACCCTGAAAGTGTATCGGGGAATGTGTGTCATTATTTTTGCCTTATTGTGCTTTCACAACAAAGCAACGGCATTGTATCATAAAAAACTGCCGATACCTAGAATCAACCATTAATTTTCTTAAACGAATAGGAGCTTAATCATGCTTGCAATTATTACTGCTTATGATCGCAATAAAGGCATTGGAAAAGATAACAGTTTACCTTGGCGCCTTGCCGATGATTTAAAATTATTTCGCCAATTAACGCAAAAA
Source organism: uncultured Francisellaceae bacterium (assembly GCA_964485635.1). Taxonomy (GTDB): domain Bacteria; phylum Pseudomonadota; class Gammaproteobacteria; order Francisellales; family Francisellaceae; genus CAZAJS01. The sequence goes on along the minus strand of CAZAJS010000001.1, from coordinate 7,650 downwards.
AATACGGTTATCATGGGACGAAAAACTTATCATGCCATTGGTCATGCCTTGCCTAATCGACACAATATTGTCTTGACACGTGATCAGACATTCCAAGCAAATGACTGTTTAATCGCCCGAAGCATCGATGAGCTTTTATCACTGATCGAATCTCGATCTCACCATTTGTTTTTCATTATTGGCGGTGGGGAAGTCTATCAACAATTTCTGCCTTATGTTGATCGGCTATATATTTCTGAAATCAATGCTGATTGCCATGCTGATACTTTTTTCCCAGAATGGGATCAGGCTGACTTTCAACAACTTGGTCAACGTTTCTATTCAGCCAACCAAGACAACGAATATGATTTTACTTTTCGCGTATGGGAACGCAAAAACTAACCACCTAATGCTTGTGTTGTCTCTGTGATCCAATCATAACATTGCTGATACAATGTATCATTATCAGTTTTATCCGCTTCAATACACGGACCAAATACCATTGTAACAACGCCAGGCTTGATTAAGCCAAAGCCTCGAGTCGGCCAAAGGCGCCCTGAGTTTAAAGCAACGGGTACAACAGGGCTTTTTGTGGCTCCAGCTAGCGCCATTGCTGTTTTATGAAACTTTGGATATTCACCAGTTTTGACCCTTGTTCCTTCTGGGAAAATCACAATGCTAATGCCACGCTTAAGCCGTTTTTGCCCCATTTCAATAACTTTTTTAAATGCTTTTAATCGCTGCGAACGCTCAATAGGGATACATTCAAAACTTTTCAAACCAACCCCTAAAAAAGGAATTTTCAACAACGACTGTTTTAACACAAAGGTGATATTTGATAATAAGCCGGCAAAAGTAATTGTTTCCCAAGGAGATTGGTGCTTAGCGATATACACACAAGCCCCTTTTGGAATATTGTCACGCCCTTTAATGACAATGCGCTGCCATAAAATGAAATACATCAGTCCCATGCCGGTGAAAGACCAACCTTTAACAATCAAAATACGAACTTTATGCGGCGCATTGAAACGATAAGCCAGCCACGCCATGCTTCCAAAAATCACAACACTTAATGTAAAAAACACCCAATAAATGATTTGACGCACCCATAAAATTGATGTCCAAATCACACATCCTAATTTTTTTAGATATTGCATAAGACCTCTTTAACATAGTCATTTAAGTTATCAAAAGTTGGAATTGCTTGACGCTGTGCTGCTGACAGCTGATTCAATGTTTTTTGACCTTTGCCGGTTTTGACTAAAATAGGTTGGCAGTTGACTGCCAGTGCGGCTTGGCAATCACGCCAGCTATCTCCGACAAAATGAACATCACCGCCTAAAGACACTGAAAGTTTATTGGCAATTTCATTTAACATTCCAGGGGCAGGTTTCCGGCATTCGCAGCCATCTGAGGGATGATGCGGACAAATCGCAATATACTGAATTCCTTTAGCATGTTGGCCAAGACCATCAAGCAATTTTTGATGCATCCGATGGAGTGTCGCATAATCAAAAAATCCTCGTGATAGGCCAGATTGATTAGTAGCGATAGCAACAGGAATTTGTGCGTCAATTAGCCGACAAAGCGCCGTATCGCTTTGATTAATCCAAGACCACTGATTGACAGTCCGAATATAGTTTTCCGAGTCAATATTAATGACCCCATCTCGATCAAGAATCACTAATTTTGGTAAATGCGTTAACATCACTCTTGAAGATACTGTCGTTTATTGGGCACATCACGCCACTTTTGCTCATCAGGGCAAGGTTCACATTTTTCAGTGATATTTTCCCACTGCTCAGATAAGCGACGATTGATTTCAACAAATGCTTGCTGATCTTCTGGGAGCTCATCATCTGCATAAATCGCATCAACGGGACACTCTGGCTCGCATAAGGCACAATCAATACACTCGTCAGGGTTGATTACGAGCATGTTCGGCCCTTCATAGAAGCAATCCACTGGACACACTTCAACACAATCACCTAATTTACAATTAATGCAAGATTCTGTCACAATAAACGGCATACAATTTTCTCTTCTTTAACGGCTAACACAAAACGATACTATAGCATAATGCAGGACAAATAAAAAGGCAAACGGCTAAAATTCAACCTTGTTGCCAGACTTGTAGGATATGCGCTGCTTCATTAGACATTACAAATTTATTACGATCAAATAAACGTAATGTGGCTAAGGTAAACCCATGAATCCACCATAGCTTGCTTTGATAATCATATTCGACATATTGAGCTTGCAACTGAAAACTGCTAACACCTTTTCGCAATTCTTTAACAACAGGATGTTTTCCTGGCGCGCGAACCACTAAATACCCTTTTTTAGCATCATAGGCAACCGCTTGTTCACTTTGAATTCCATCTAACTGAGTTAAGTAATCCTTAACAGTTACTGGCTTTTGTTCAGATGTCACCCCAGGCGCTGTTTTTTTGACTTGCTGTTTAAGCTGTTGCTGCTCTTGTTGTAACTGATAATGCGACTCTTTAAGGGCCTCATATTCTTGTTGTAATGCTTCATAACGCCCTTTAAGCCCATAATACTGAACCTCTATATGCTGATTTTTCGTTTGTAATTGTTTGATCTGGATATCATAAGTGTCAAACTGTTGCTGTAGATAGGCATCGATTTGCGACTTAATCGCTTGATGAATACCTAATGTGATTTGCTCATCTGATTGTTCACGATGTTTTTTCAACGCTTGATAAATAATATTTGATGATGGAAATGCGGCTTTTGTTGACGGCAACTCAGTTTCTGACGCCTGCATCTGATCATTTGTCTGACTGGCATCAGCTTTAAATGCCATGACAGCTTTAACAACATGCCAATAAGATACATCTGCCCCCATCAAACGATAAACTTTTGCGACAGTTGGCGTTTCTCCCTGCTTTTGCAATACTTGGCATAGCTGAAAAACTTGTTGTCGCGTTTTCATCATGAGCCCATTGTTGCCATGTTTGATTCTGACTTGCGCAAGGTTAACACTTCATAACCTGTCTCCGTAACAACGAGCGTGTGCTCCCATTGTGCGGATAGACTTCGATCTTTCGTAACTGCGGTCCATCCATCTTTAAGCACTGAGACATTTTTTTTGCCAGCATTGATCATTGGTTCAATGGTAAATGCCATGCCTGGAACTAGCTCGATCCCAGTTCCAGCTTTTCCATAATGAAGCACTTGTGGCTCTTCATGGAATTGCTCGCCAATTCCATGACCACAAAAAACCTCAACCACAGAAAAGTCCTGCTCGTGCGCATAAGCTTCAATTGCCGCACCAATATCTCCCAAATGGGCCCCAGGCTTGACTTGGCGAATGCCTCGCCATAAACATTCATACGTTACATCAACTAAGCGTTGGGCTAAAATTGATGTGCTTGCCCCGACAATAAACATTTTACTGGTATCACCATGATAACCATCTTTAATGACCGTGACATCAATGTTGACAATATCACCTTTTTTCAACTTTTTAGCCCCAGGGATTCCATGACAAACAACATGATTAACAGAAATACAAACTGATTTAGGGAAACCATGATAATTTAATGGAGCTGGCGTTGCGTGTTGCTCATTAACAATATAATCATGGCATCGCTGATCAAGGGCCTCTGTTGTGACACCGGGTTGAACATAAGGCTCAATCATTTCTAATACTTCTGCAGCTAAACGCCCTGCAATACGCATTTTTTCAATTGCATCATTTGATTTGATCGTAACTGTCATTTCCAGCCTTTTTACGTCTATGATTTTATCTTAATCATAATATATTTTTTCACCTTTTGTCATTGTTTTTAAACAATTTATTCAACAATCACTAGGCATCTGTAGACAAGATAATTCTAATATAGTATAAGTGTTTGAAGTTTTTATAAAATAAAATTGAAATGGCAGGTGCTAACGATGATTCTACAAAAACGGTCATTGATCATTGCTATTATGGCAGGATGCACCATTAGTTTAAGTGGATGTGCAGCAATGACACGCGCTATTGCTAAGTCTGAATGTAATGAATCCGCCGCCTATGCGCATGGTTTTAATCAAGGTCGTGATAATGATTCAATGTCAAGCAACTATGCGGGTATTTGTAAAAGTATTGAAATGGATCAAGGTCAAATTGACCAATTGAATGAAAAATACCGAGAAGGCTATCAAGCTGGGATGCAAGTTTATTTAAAAGATCCTCAATCACATGCCCATCATTACCACCATCGACCTGATGGTAGTTACTTAAAAACTTGCCGAGATATTAACTGGCATCACCGTAGTGGGCAATTAAGCGCACAATGTCGCCGAAAATCAGGTGGTTACCGCTATAGCCATCTGGACTTTGACCGGTGTTTAGATGACTATCGTTACCCTGAAGTAGCAAATGATAATGGTCGACTTATTTGTCATGAGAGCAGAAACCACCATTTTTAAACATTAAAACTATCATGATTTAGCCATTGCTTTAAAACTATTTAAAGATAGAAACAGCGCATCCGCTGATCTGTTAAACAACCACCTTATCTAGGCTATTGCATCCTTGCCTAAAAAGTGTCAAAATGCGCTTTACAAAAGTCAAAATTGTTGCCAATCAATGTCTCGCTTTATTTATGTAATATTTTATTGTGTTTTGGCGCTAGGGTTCATGAAACCAGCCTTTGCCTCAACTGACTACACAGTTAACCAAGTTAAAGTGTTGACAATTGATGGCGGGATTGGGCCAGCTGTCGCTGATTATATTGATGATAATATTGCTAAAACCCATGCTTCAGCGCATGAGCTGATTATTATTCAACTCAACACCCCCGGCGGGTTGCTCACATCAACACGTGATTTAGTCCAAAGCATTTTAAATGCGCCTGTCCCAACAGTTGTTTTTGTAGCCCCATCTGGTGCGCGTGCAGCAAGTGCTGGCACATTTATCACCTATGCGGCTAATATTGCGGCCATGGCACCAGGAACCAATATCGGGGCTGCAACACCGGTGTCAATGGGCGGAACGCCAGATCCAGAATCTGACCAAGATACGCCATCGAAACAAAAAGTAATTAATGATAGCAAGGCGTTTATTCAATCGCTTGCTGAAAGGCATGACCGTAATGCTCAATGGCCCATTAAAGCCATTGAATCAGCCGATAGCTTATCAGCATCACAAGCCTATGAGAAAAATGTCATTAACTTGATGGCCAATAATGTTAATGACTTGGTCAACCAATTAAATCACTACCAATTAAAGTTCCAAGATGAATCAATTCAATTAGTCACGGATCAAGCTAGTATTGAGCATGTTGCCCCTAACTTTAAACAATGGCTTCTTGCAGCCTTAACAAGCCCTACGTTGACCTATATTTTACTATTAATCGGAATTTATGGAATTATTTTTGAATTATTCAATCCTGGTTTAATTATCCCGGGTGTTGCAGGCGCTATTTCATTACTGCTAGCGATTTATGGACTTCAAATGCTCCCAGTGACATTAACAGGCGTCTTATTATTAGCTGTTGGCATCGGACTGATCATTGCCGAAATATTTGTTGCCAGTTTTGGAATCCTAGCCATTGGAGGCATTGTGGCATTTTTTATTGGCTCAGTAATGCTATTTGACCCTTCAACACCAGGGTTTCATTTAGCCATTTCAACGGCGCTAGGGTTTACACTCGCAACAGCGGCTTTTCTGCTGATTATTGTTCGCATTGCCGTGAACTCTTTTAAAAGAAAAAAAGTTTCTAGTAGTAACACTATCGCAACATCAAAAGGCCATGTCCTTGCTTTTGATGGTCATCAAGGCACGGCTCAATTTAATGGCGAAATCTGGCGTATTCAGTCAGATGAACCATTAGAAAAGGGTCAAGCTGTCAAGTCTATTCACCGAAATGGACTAACATTAACTGTTCAATCAATTCAAAACCCTCAAGAGGAACCGCCCCATGGAAATTAACTTTCTTTATGTTATCCTTGCCATTGTTGCTGTCGCTATTATCTTTCTTTTTGCCTGTATTCGCATTTTACGAGAATATGAACGAGGTGTTATCTTCAGTTTAGGACGCTTTACAGGCGTCAAGGGACCTGGATTATTTTTTATTGTCCCAGGCATTCAACAAATGGTTGTCACCCCTTTGCGAACGATTGTCATGGATATCCCTTCTCAAGATATTATCTCACAAGATAATGTTTCGGTTCGTGTTAATGCTGTTTTGTATTTTAAAGTGGTGGACCCAGAAAGAGCTGTAATTCAAATTGAAAATTATTTTGATGCCACAAGTCAATTAGCGCAAACGACATTACGGTCAGTCTTAGGACGACATGAGCTAGATCAAATGCTAAGTGAGCGTAATAAACTTAATGCGGATATTCAAGAAATTTTGGATGAGCAAACCGATGGTTGGGGCGTTAAGGTAACGAATGTTGAAATTAAATATGTCGAATTAGATGATAATATGGTTCGTGCTATTGCTCGCCAAGCTGAAGCCGAACGTTCACGTCGTGCTAAGGTCATTAATGCGCAAGGAGAATTCCAAGCGTCTGAAAAATTATTTGAAGCAGCGCGTGTTTTAAGCCAGCAACCAGAAGCAATCCAATTAAGATACCTCCAAACATTAATGGACGTTGCCAATGATAAAACATCCACAATTGTTTTTCCTTTCCCAATGGATATGGTTAAGCAACTATTTAATGCACCAACTAATAATAATGATCAACAAAATAAGGATCAACTGAATATTGACCCAAGTCAATTAGCCAATCTATTTAATAACATGAGATCAGACAAGACGAATGAAACCAAAGCAGATACCGAGCAAAACACAGACACTTCATCGCTTAATCATGAAGATCCAATAACTGAAAATGACCCAACACACTCAAGTACTAAAGAATAAAATACAAGGAGTCTAGTCATGGCGATGCGCCCCCGCTTTCTCTGGTTGCTAATCGTCGTTTATGTATCAACACTGCTAATGGCAAACTGGTATGATGCGCGGATTATTCAATTTTTCCATCTGCAAACTGATGCTGGAACACTCGTTTTCCCTGTTACATTTCTATGTGCTGATATTATTACTGAAGTTTATGGCTATCAAAAGGCATTATTAGCCATTGCTACTGCCTTTGTGATTAATATTGCCTTTTTGACCTATGGGTGGATTGTGACGCATATGCCCACCCCTTCAGGCCCAGCCGTGTTAGTGGCTCATAATCAACAATTTGATAATATCATGCAGGCTAATTCATTGATTATTTTAGCTTCTTTTGTATGCTATTTAACAAGTGAACCTTTGAATGCTTATGTGGTATCTCGCTCAAAACGTTGGTTAAAAGGAAAAATGATCGCATTACGTTTTCTTGTATCAACCATCATTGCCGCATTTATTGATAGTGTTGTTTTTAGTTTTATCGGGTTAAGCCAACAATTTGATACCGCTATGCAGGTTTTTAATATTGCCTTGACTATGTGGGGTATCAAAGTATTCATTGAGGTGCTAGGATTGCCGCTTTCAACTTTTTTAGCCAAAAAGCTTAAAAAAATTGATTCCCCTGAATATTGGGCAAGTCAAGAAAAAACCCATTAATTTTTGTCTAAAAACTCGAATTTGACCAGAAAATTGAATACAATATTAAATTAAAATTAATCGCTGTCGTTAGGTGCTTGTCTTGAAAAATCGATTT